>CAZWHH010000007.1:0-18955 GCA_964633615.1 uncultured Bacteroidales bacterium
TTCCATTTATCACATTTGCAGCCTTTATCTGGGATGGTATTTATATTGGTGCCACTGCTTCGGCCGGTATGCGAAATACCATGTTGGTATCAACTCTTATTGTTTTCATTCCGGCTTATTATTTATTGATCGAACTATTGGGTAATCATGGTTTATGGCTCGCCTTCATGCTTTTTCAGGCCAGCAGAGGGGTTATGCAGACTGTTCTGGCAAAGCATTCGGTTTTCCACAAAATTAATTAACTTTGTATCTTGATATGTAGATGTATTGTTTTTAAATTTTATGCCTTATGAAGATCACAAAAGATATCAGCATTGAAGAGCTTGTCGATAATGTACCACAGTCAGTAAAGTACCTTATGAACGAAGGAATAAAATGTATTGCATGTGGTGAACCCATTTGGGGCACATTGGAGGAGGCAGCCAAAGAGAAAGGTTTCAATGATGAAGATATTGCAAAGTTTGTTCAGGAATTACAGGAATTTGCCGATAATCCATCTAAAGAAGTTGATGAAGCGGGAGCTTCCATCAAGGTTAAAAAGATGGACAATAATAACAAGCAGAGCAATTAATGAATTTTTTTTATGAATTCATGGAATTCAGTTAATGAATTGTTAATAATTTTGTTGTCAAACATACAATTTCGGGGTTTATAAATTTGATTATTCGTAATATATTATCTATTTTGCACTCTTTAAGGACAAAATAATTCTAAAAAGAGGCAGCAAAGGGAAGATGGTAGTTAAAGTCATTCAAGGACATTTTATAAATGAAGTAGAACAAGAATTATCCTTACTAATTCATCAGGGTTTTAAGCCTTCTCTGGCTATTGTTTTCTGTAGTGTTTCGCAGAATATTAATCAGTTGAAATCAGTTTTTAAGTCTAAAAAAATTGAGTTGGCAGGAGTGACTACTGCAGGCGAAATTTACCATCATACGGTAGATGAAAAATCTATTGTTGCTGTTCTTATGGATATCAATAACTCATTTTTTCATTTAAACTTCATTGATAACAAAAAAGATAGCAAGTCATTATTTGAGGTAGGAAAGGAAATTGGACAAAAGGCCGGTTCGCAGTTCAGAAACTCCTCGATGATTTTGTTTTCAGGCGGTTTGAGAAGAGATGGAGAGCAACTGGTTAATGGAGTCAAGGAAGTTGATTTGGGGGGAATGAATGTATATGGTGCTATGGCGGGCGATGATTTGAATATGAAGGATACCTATGTTTTTACTGAAAATTCAGTTACCAATGACGGCATTGTGGCCCTGGTTCTTGATAATGAAAAGTTGGATATTCGCGGTTCTGCCATAAGTGGTTGGGAGTCAATTGGAACTGAAAAGACAATCACAAAAGCCCGGGAAAATATAGTTTTTAGTATTGACAACACTCCTGCTGTAGATATATTTCTGGATTATTTTAATAAATCCAAAGAAAAGCTTAAAGAGAATGACATGGTTGTTAATGAACTGGCACAATACCCTTTACAAGTTCAACGGGATAATGGTACTGCCGTTCTTCGTGCACCCTTGATGGCTGATGTTGATAGAGGGGCCTTGATTTTTAGCGGGGGGGTTGAGCAAGGTTCTAAAATAAAATTTTCAGTACCGCCAGGTTTTGAAACCATTGAAACAACTGTTTATGAAATATCCAAATTAAAAGATAAAATCCCTGAAGCAGATTTGATTTTGATGTTTTCATGTAAGGCAAGACATCAAGCTTTGGGGCCATTATTAGAAGAAGAAATTGAAGGAATTCAAAATATATGGGGTTCACCATTGGCCGGTTTTTTTGGGTATGGCGAAATTGGATGCGTAAAGGAGAATAGTTGTGATTTTCACAATGAGACAGTTACCCTCATGGTAATAAAGGAAAAATAATTATGTTAAAGGAACTGGTTGAGTTAAAAAAAGATATTGATGCACTTGAAATAGAAACAGACAAGAAAGAAGAGATTCACCAAAAGATTTCTAAGATTACCAGGAGTTATTCATTAATGGAATTTAAGTTAGACCGAACTATTAAAGATAAGAATGCGGTTTCTAGTGTGCTGGGAAAAACAATTGAAGAAATCGAGAAATTGTCTATGGTCGTTCGTGAAACGGATAATGCAGTAGCTGTCTTTAATGCAGATGCTGATTTAGAGTGGGTTAACGATGGTTTTTCGAAATTGTTTGGTTATACCATGCAGGAATTTGTTGAGATAAATGGTTCCAGGGATATATATAAAATGAGTTCCAATGCCAATATCAGAGATACTATTCGAAAAGCCATTGAAAATAAACAGACCCTGGAGTATGAGACAATTAATCAATCTAAAAATGGCAGAAAGTTTTGGGTTCATACCACTTTGACTCCTATTTTTGACAACAACAACCATTTGAAACGGATTATAATTATTGACTCCGATATTACCAAGACCAAAGAAGCTGAACATGAACTGGAGAGACAACGGAACATTGCAGTTAAGCAGCAGGAAGAGATTATTGATAAAAATCATGAATTGGAGCAACAAACAGAAGAAATACTTTCTCAAAGAGATCGCATAGAGGAACAGAGAAAGTTGTTAGAGGCCAAGAACAAAGAAATTACTGAAAGCATTCATTATGCTGAGCATATACAATCGGCTATTTTGCCTCCTTTGGATATGGTTCAGGATACCCTGAAGGATTTTTTTATTTTCTTTAGGCCCAAGGACTTGCTTAGTGGTGATATCTATTGGGTAGAGGAATATCATAACAGAAAATATTTTGCAGCAATAGATTGTACAGGCCACGGGATCCCCGGTGCTTTAATCAGTGTCTTTGTTTATAACCTGATGAACCAGGCACTGAAAGTGCAGGAGATAAAGTCTCCTGCCAAAATAATAGAATATGTCTATGATGAAGTGTTTAAGGCTTTAACCCGCCATAAAGATGTAAAGCATCTCGGGTTTGGAATGGATCTTACCTTATGCGCGTATGAATCTGAAAATAAAAAGCTTACATATTCCGGTGTGTTTAATCCACTTTATCTGATTCGCGATGATGAGCTGTTTCAGTTCCCAATGAATGAGACAGCTGTAGGTTTTGAAAACGGAGTATTCCGATATGCCTATAAAGACAACGTGGTTGAGATACATAAAGATGATGTGATTTATATGTTTTCTGATGGTTTTGCTGATCAGTTTGGGGATAAGAAAAATAAGAAATTTAAAAGAGGACCTTTCCGTCGTCTGCTTATGGATATTCACCATAAACCAATGGCAGAGCAAAAGGAAGTTATTGGCAGAGTGCTTGATGACTGGAAGGGAAAAGAACCCCAGACCGATGATATATTAGTTATGGGTGTTCACTTTTAATGATAACTCCCCCTCATTAAATAATTTTTTACATAGTCATGAATGCCTTCCTCAAGAGAATGAAATGGTTCTTGATAGCCATTGCTCTTTAGCTTATTCATATCGGCTTCTGTGAAATATTGATATTTGTCCCTTATATCCTCCGGGGTATCAATATATTCAATGTTTTCCCGGACACCCATAGCTTTGAAGGTACTTTTTGCCAGGTCATTAAAAGTTCTGGCTCTTCCTGTTCCCAGGTTGTAAATTCCTGACGAGATTTTTTTCTCCATAAGGAAATATAGCACGTCCACAACATCTTTTACATATATGAAGTCACGCAGTTGTTCCCCGTTCTTGTAATCACTTCGATGAGACCGGAATAATTTCATTTTTCCGGTTTTTTTGATCTGATTAAAGGCATGGTATACAACGGAAGCCATTCGACCTTTGTGGTATTCGTTTGGGCCATACACATTGAAAAATTTAATTCCGGCCCAGAAAGGCGGTTTCTTTTTTTGAGTAAGAACCCATTTATCAAACTCGTTTTTAGATTCTCCGTATGGATTAAGAGGCTTAAGCTTTGGTATTAAAAAGGGATCATCTTTATATCCATTTTCTCCTGACCCGTAAGTTGCTGCAGAGGAGGCATATACTAAGGGGATGGCGTTTTTTGTGCAGATGTTCCAAATATCTTGTGAATACCTGACATTTAAACGATCAAAAACAGATTTATCAAATTCTGTTGTATCGGTCCGGGCACCGATATGAAAAACAAAGTCTATATTATTGCTATACTCCTCAAACCACTTTATAAAGTTGTCTCTGTTTACTTTTACTTTGAAATCTTTATTTTTGTAATTATTGATCTTATCATTATTAGAAAAATCATCCACTATTGCGATGTCTGTAATATTTTCTTCATTGAGCTTTTTCACCAGATTACTGGCAATAAACCCTGCAGCACCTGTAACAACTATCATAATATTTATTTTTTTAAGTTACGAATTTAAAAATATATTGTGAGTATTATCCAGAAATAAGATATTTTATTGAGATGTTTAAAGATATTGTATTTGTTTAAAAAATATTGTTTATTTGATTTTATTTAGACAGAAGATTCAATAATTATGGAAACATTTGTTACGAGAAGAGAGCGGTTTAGCTCTGCCCACCGACTTTTTCGGGAAGAATGGGATGATTCAAAGAATATGGAAATCTTTGGATTGTGTTCTAACCCTAATTGGCATGGGCATAACTACCAATTGTTTGTTACTGTGAAGGGGGAAGTTGATCCGCTGACTGGTTTTGTTGTGAATATAAAGAAATTGAGCGGACTCATAAAGAAACATGTCATCAGGGAAGTGGACCATAAAAACCTGAATACTGAAGTTTCATTTATGAAGGGTAAATTGGCCACAACTGAAAATCTTGCCATTGCCATCTGGGATGAATTGGAAAGTCCAGTTAATGCCCTGGGAATAAAATTGTATTGTGTTAAAATAACAGAAACAGAAAATAATTATATAGAATATTACGGTAAATAAATTGGGTACTATGGAAATAGTTAATAATGGATTTGGAGAAATTGAAGGCAGCGGTTATTCGAAAACGGAAACCTGGGATGATGAAAAAACCCGGAAATTGGCTCAGCACTATAAAGAAATTTTAAAAATTTTAGGAGAGAATCCTGAAAGGGAGGGCCTTTTAGATACGCCCCAAAGGGTAGCCAAAGCCATGCAATTTCTTAACAAAGGGCTTAATATAGATCCTTATGAAATAATACGTTCCGCCCTGTTTCAGGAAGATTACCAGGAAATGGTGATTGTAAAGGACATAGAGTTATATTCTATGTGTGAACATCATATGATTCCATTTTATGGTAAAGCTCATGTAGCCTATATTCCGGATAAATACATCACCGGCTTAAGTAAAGTGGCTCATGTGGTGGAAGCTTATGCCAGGAGGTTACAGGTACAGGAAAGACTTACCATGCAAATAAGGGATTGTATTCAGGAGACAGTGAAACCTTTAGGGGTAGCTGTAGTTATCGAAGCGCATCATATGTGTATGCAAATGAGAGGGGTGCAAAAACAAAACTCGGTTACAACCACCTCGGCTTTTACCGGAATCTTTTTAAAAGATACCCGGACCAGGGACGAATTTACACATCTGATAGGCTCTAAATTGCATTAAAACATATCTGTTATTTGTTGAATGATAAACGAAAATTCCTTATTTTCGCTGCTCAAATATAATTGAAAAAAAAATTGCTTATGAAAGCTTACGTTTTTCCCGGACAAGGGGCTCAGTATGTAGGTATGGGAAAGGATCTCTATGAGAATACGAAAATTGGTAAAGAATTATTTGAACAGGCCAATGAGATTCTTGGGTTTCGTATTACAGAGATCATGTTTGAGGGAACTGATGAAGACCTCAAACAAACCAAAGTCACCCAACCTGCTATTTTTCTACATTCTGTAATTTTGGCAAAATGCCTTCCGGATTTTCAACCAGATATGGTGGCCGGCCACTCATTAGGAGAATTTTCCGCATTAGTTGCCAATGGAGCTCTGGCTTTTGAAGATGGATTAAAATTAGTTTTTAAAAGAGCCATGGCCATGCAGAAAGCATGTGAGGCAGAACCTTCCACCATGGCAGCCATCATGGGTATGCAAGATGAAGAAGTTGAGCAGGTTTGTAAAGATATTGATGATATTGTTGTTCCGGCAAATTATAACAGTCCCGGCCAGATTGTAATCTCCGGTTCTAATGCTGGTATTGACAAGGCAGTTGAAATTTTGCAGGAAAAAGGAGCAAAGCGTGCTTTAAAGCTTAAAGTAGGGGGCGCATTTCATTCACCCTTGATGGAACCAGCAAAGAATGAGCTTGAGAAGGCGATCAACGAGACTGATTTTGCAAAACCAGTTTGCCCTGTATATCAGAACGCCAATGCAGCTTCGTCTGATGATCCTGGTATCATTAAGAAAAATCTTATTAAACAGTTGACTTCACCAGTGAAATGGACACAAACAGTGAAGAATATGATTGAAGACGGCGCCGATCATTTTACAGAAGTTGGACCAGGGAAAGTATTGCAGGGACTGATAAAAAAAGTCGACCGAAAGATACCTACTGAAAGTGCCACTTTATAAAAATTAAACCATATAATAAAAAATGCCGCGGAATTGATTGCTAATCTATTTTGCGGTATTTTTTTTTCAGTCTTTTTTAAATTTCAATGTGACATTCTGTTTAATCTCGGGATTTAAGCTTCTTGGTACAGGACTCGCTTTAATCAGTTGTTTCAGAATAGACTTTTGTTTTTCATTGAGGTCTATTTGAGTGAAATCATACTCAATTTGTATTTCTTGTATTCTTCTCGGGTCATTTCTCATAATTTTTTTGGTGATTGCTGTAGCCCCGTCTATACTAAAATCATTTTCCTTCGCTTTAATTCCCATAATTGTAAAAATACAGCTACATAAAGCACTTGATACCATGTCGGTTGGGGAAAAGTATTCTCCTTTCCCCTTATTGTCTACCGGAGCATCTGTTATAATTTTCTTTCCTGAGCGCTCATGGGTAATTTCTGTTCTGAGGTTTCCTTTATAAATTGTTTTGTAAGTTTCCATAAAGCTTTATTTTTTGTTTTTTAATCTAACAAATAATGGAGAGTTGGGTTTGTTTTATTTTTCTGTGATCGTCATTTTATATTTGGTTTCTTTTTTTATTTCCTGCAATGAAAAAACATCCTGATGGTATTGATCCTTAATATACAGGGAAGTTTGATTGCAATAATGCTGACTTGCAGGGATACCCGAATTACCAGTTGGGATAACTGTAAAAGATTGATCCCAGTTGGCAGTATTAAAAATATGTCGCTGTGAAGCCCCGTGGTTGACTTCATATGGATTATTGTACGAATAGCTGTAGGGTCTTACTGTATGATAACTTCCTCCCACTCTGTAAGGGCCCCGGTTTAAATTAAAAAGTTTATTAAGTATTTTCTTTTCACTTAACGGATGTTTAAGTGTAAGTGTATGATGATCCCCCCATTTGATATGAGCTAAATCATTATCTGACATTTGTTGTAATTCCCGGATCGTGGTTTGGTAGCTTTTGATCACCATGTCGGTAAATGTTTCTTTCTTCGGGGTATTCACATCGTCGATCCAGGGATTGTCTGACCCGGCTATCTTTTGTAAAAAGTTTCTTACCATTATTCTTCTTCCCATGAATTCTCTGAAAAGGGTATTTCCCAGCTCATCTTTTGCAATGTTTTTTATCAGGTTGATATATAGTTGCTCGAAAAGCAAGGGAGCGGATAACTCTTTATTGTAGTCATATTTCCAGTTTTTGAATTGACGCAACATATATTTTTCGTCCTTATTTAATTCTTCTGCTCGCCGGGATATGTGTTTGATAAACAAAGGAGCAAATTTTTCAGCCATCATTGAATGCTGGTCGGTTTGCAATTTCTGTAAATCGGTTAATGATAATTTTTCTTTAGAAGAGAGTAATTGTTTGATTCTATTGTATCGGGAAGGCATATCAAACCATTTACTGATATAATATGGATAATCTTCATCAACGGTTTTATTATTGGCAGAGGCGGCAAATCCTGCCTTGGGATTATAGACATGGGGAAGGTCCTCAAAAGGTACCAGCCCTTGCCAATCATAAAGTGTAGTGTCTCCCGGATAAATAAATATTTTTTCTCCTTCCCTTATCGGAATTCCAGCACAGCAATATAAACCAATGTTTCCATTTGTGTCTGCATAGGCAATGTTTTGACTGATAGATCTGAAAGTATTCATGGCATTTTTAAAGTCCTGCCAGTCTTTTGCATGATTTACAAGATAGACACTGCGCAATTCATTGCTATATTCATTACCGATCCATCTCATAGAAACAGCCTCTTTCATATTTTTATGGTTTGAAATAATCGGGCCCCGGTGTGTATAATGTATTTCTTTTTTTATTGTATCTCCATTTTTAAGGGGTATTTTTTCCTGTTCAATCTCCAGATCTTTCCATTTTCCATTCAATAAATATTTTGAGGAATCTTTCTCATGAATTGTTTCCTTGTAAAAGTCCATGTCATCCAGCATTACATTGGTCATTCCCCAGGCCACACTTTCATTGTGGCCACATATTACAAAGGGTTGTCCGGGAAGTATTGTTCCTGTAACATTGAGTCCGTCTTCTGATACCTGGTGTATTTGATACCAGATACCCGGTGAGGAAAGTCCTAAATGCATGTCATTGCCCAGTATGGGTTTTCCTGTTACACTTTTTTCGCCTGCAATCACCCAATTGTTGCTTCCGGTAAAAATATTCAATCCCAGTTTTGCTAATTTTTCTGACGAGGTCCTTATCTGCGCAAGCGTTGCTTCTTCCATCTTTTTATCTTTGAATTCAGGAAAAATCACGTCTTTCTGTTCAGAAACGTCAGGTACTATAGTTTGGAAGTATCTGTCACTGATTTTTTGTTTGATCTTATGGGTGGTTGTTTCATAATTCCATGGCATTGTAAGGTCCCACGCCATATATCCAATGAGATTTATTGAATGGATGGGTTCCCAGGGTTCCGGTTGGTAATTGAGGAGGTTAAATTCCAGGGGTAACTCATCTTCATTTCTTTTTAGATAATAATTAACACCTTCTGAGAAAGCTTCCAGCGCGTCTGTTATTTTATCGGAGGAATTTTCTATGACTGTTTTAGACTTTTCCTGAATTTTGAGCGAACGCATTAACATATCTGTTTTTACAAAATCTTCTCCTAAAATTTCAGAAAGGTTTCCTTTAGTCACTCTTCTTAATAGATCCATTTGCCAGAATCTGTCTTGTGCCATAATATAACCGGTAGCGAAGTACAGATCTTTTTCATTGCTGGCATATATATGCGGGATAGCTAGGGAATCCCTTATTACTGTTACTTTTGATGTGAGCTTGGAATAAGTTATCTTTTCATTATAATCCGGTAACGCTTTTTGGTTGTATTTATTAAGGGTAGCAATAAGAACTATCGCGGCTGCTATTATTAGGGTGAAAACTATCAGTAGAAGGGTTTTAAGTTTTTTCATGGCTGTGGTTTTAAGTTTCTGAACAGATTATTACTATTTTACCTTTATAGCTTTGAAAGTAGTAATTCAATGTATTAACGGGCTTTCCTTTTGCTTTTATCATTTTTTTGTATTTCAGGAAAGTGTTTTTTGCAATAGAAACCCTCATCTGTATCATGCAGACAAAAGGCAATGGATAAAGCATGAGGGTATCATTCTTTAAAATACTAAAATTATAAAATATAATTTATTAAAAATTAAAACCTTTAATAATCTTTATCCAAATGACTGGGAAGTTATAAATTTTATTTTAAAACTCAAATTAAACAATTTTAAGTTTTAAGCTGGCAGTTACTGATTATGCCAGAGAAAAATATATTCTTAATGATTAACTATTTTAAGAAGTAACGTGAAATTTACTAAAAGAATGCAAGAATCAGAATACAATGATCCGTCCCAAAGAATTTATATTATGGTGGTTATCAGAAAAAAAGGAAAGATTAATCTTCTTTCCCGCTATTTCTTAGTTTTTTAAGAAGGTATGCTTTAAATTCATAATCTGCCTGATATATTTTCATTACTTTTTCAATCGGCAGGATTTGGGTAAATTTTGCATGATATTCTTTAAGAAGTTTTGCTTCACGGGTTTCAAAGGAAATGTATTTATCAGAAAGCTTTTTCAATTGGTCCTTAGAGAGATTGTTTATATTTTTTGTATAATTATTCATTGTTTTTTTTCTTTCTACATAGATCTTGTTTTTCTTTTCCCAATATTCATTGTAGATAGGCCAGAATTTTTCAGCTTCTTCAGGAGTCAGGCCAATTTTGTCTGTAAAAAAAGCAATTTTTTGGGATTGAACTAATTTCTCAATGTCATCATTTTGGTTTTTCTGGGCTAATATTTTTTGAGAAAAGGTTAATCCGATGATAACAGCAATGAATGATAATTGAATGAATTTTCTCATAGGTGTTATTCTTTAGAGGTATCATTTTTATTTTCTAACTCATTTATAAGCGTGCCATAATCAATGTCTTCTTTAAGCAGATAATTGATATACTGGTCAGCTTTTTTATTTTTTCCCTGATCTTTTACCTGTATACCTTCTGCTTCAAGAGCATCAATAATTTCTTCCTCATTGGAGAATTTCTTATCGTAATTGGTTCGGGCAATGTCTGCCTGATTAAATTGCGACTGCTCCGCAGGTTTATCAATAACCTGAATGGCTAAATAGGCTAACAGTGCAACTCCTGTAAAAAGTGCAGCCAATGAAAATGCTGGTTTGAGAATAGTTAATATTTTAGGCTGTTTCTCTTTTGTTTTGAATCTCTCCATAACCCTGTCCGGAAACTTTTCAAAATAATCTTCCGGAACCCTGAAAGGTGTTTCTTTGGATATTTGTTCTAATTTTTTTGGATTTTGATTATTCATAGCAATTATTTTCCCCTTTTATTTTATATGACGACCTTAAAAATGATTAGTTTATTTCAGTCTACATTATTTTTCAAGTAGTTTTCAATTTTTTTTACTGCATGATGATAAGAAGCTTTTAATGCTCCAACAGATGTGCCGACAATTTCAGAGATATCATCATATTTCATATCCTCAAAATATTTCATATTAAAAACCAATCTTTGTTTTTCAGGGAGTGTCAGAATTGCTTTCTGTAATTTTTTTTGAATCTGATCTCCATCGAAAAATTCTTCACTTTCCAGCGTATCTTTTAGGTGATTTTCGAAATCAATAAATGGGATAAAATATCTTCTTTTTTTCTGTTTCAGAAAGGTTAAAGATTCATTCGTAGCTATTCTGTATAACCAGGTATATAATTTTGAATCTTCTCTGAATCTGTACAATCCATTCCATACTTTCACAAAGGTATTTTGTAATACATCATCTGCATCTTCGTGTCCAATCACTATTTTTCTTATATGCCAATACAGGCGCTCCTGGTATTTGTTAATAATTATCCTGAAGGCAAAATCTTTCTTGTCTTCAGATTTGAACATTTTTAAGAGTTCCTGATCGGTATATTCAGTCATGTTATTTTATTCGCTGTATTGTATTTTAAGAAATTGAGGTTGCAGAAGTGTTCTTAAAATTAATTTTCTTTCTTTCAATGACTTTTTCTGCTGCATTAATTATATCAGGTGTATCAACATTATATTTTTTTAATAATTCATTAGGTTTACCACTTTCTCCGAAAGTATCATTTACTGCAACCATTTCTATAGGTAATGGTGCTTTGCGTCCAAGTAACTGAGCAATGCTATCACCTAATCCCCCATTTCTGAGATGTTCTTCGGCTGTAACCACTGCTTTTGTTTTCAGAACAGATTCTAATATAGCCTCGTTATCTAAAGGCTTAATAGTATGTATATTAACAACTTCTGCTGAAACACCTTTTTCTTCGAGGGATTCAGCTGCTTTTAATGCCGGGAAAACCAAATGTCCGGTTGCAATAATCGTTAAATCAGATCCTTCATTTAATAAGAGGGCTTTACCGATTTCAAATTTTTGATTGGCGGGGGTGAAATTAGGAACTTTAGGTCTTCCAAACCTCAGGTAAGTTGGGCCGAAATGTTCTGCTATAGCTATGGTTGCTGCTTTTGTTTGGTTATAGTCAGCCGGGTTAATAACAACCATATTGGGTAACATTTTCATTAGTCCAATGTCTTCAAGGTTTTGGTGTGAAGCTCCATCTTCGCCAAGAGTAAGACCCGCGTGTGATGCACATATCTTTACATTCTTTTTTGAGTAGGCAATTGACTGTCTTATCTGGTCGTATACTCTTCCTGTAGCAAAGTTGGCAAATGTGGCTGCGTATGGGATCTTCCCTCCAATAGTTAATCCAGCAGAGATGCCCATCATATTTGCTTCTGCGATTCCACACTGATAAAATCTTTCAGGAAAATCTCTGATGAAATCCTGCATTTTCAGGGAGCCACTTAAATCTGCTGTAAGAGCTATGATGTTTTTATTTGCTTTCCCTATTTCGTATAATCCTGCACCAAATCCTGCACGGGTTGCTTTGTTTTCTTCTGTGATTATTTTTTTCATGTATTTTTTATTATTTGTCAAATGTAACTTATTATAGACGATTCATTAGTATAAAGTTTGATTATTAATCTGACATTCAAAGACTTATATTTCCTAAAGTCCATGTTTTTTTGTTGCCTCTACCATGTAACCCTCATGCTATATTCATTGCCTTTTGTCTGCATGTTCCAGATGAGGGTTTCATTTGGATAGAGTTTTATTATTAATTTGATATTCTGAGATTTATTTCTACTAAAGTCTCCTTTTTTGATACTGCATCCCATGTAATCCTCATGTTTTATTCATTGTATTTTGTCTATATGCTGTAGATAAGGGTTTCATTTGGGTGAAAAACTATTTAAAGCCTTGTTTTTCTCAATCTATTGTTATGGTTGTTGATGAACCTGATTTTATAATAAATGATTTTCGTGTTGTAAACATTGTATTCTTCATGTTTTTTGGTCTGTAAGTGATTTCATACTCACCTGGCTGCAAAATTAATGATTGTTTTTCATTGTTGGGTGTAAAATTTAAAATCCATTTAAGTTCTTTGTTATTTTCTTTCTGGAATAGACTGCCATAGCCTGTCCCTCCCTTTAATATGTTTAATATTCCGGGTTGAGGGATTTTTATTTTGGTTGTATGACTTTGTTTGATTTCTATATTATCTAATGACAGTCTGGGCAGCGTAAGTACTTCAATATCATAATTGCCTACCAGATATTTTTGAGTGCTGTTAATGCTTTGGACATTTAGTATCTTATGCTTTACTTTTTCTTTTACAAGGAATTTTAGGTTTTTGTATAGGTTAGAGCCAGGGCATTTTAGCCTGAGCATTCCCTGGGGGGCATCCAGCCCAATCATGTTGTGTTTGCCGGGATTCAAAGTGATGCTGTCTTTTTTTACAGGGGGAATTGTATGCACAACCAAATCGTAATCAATCAGCGGATCCAGCGTGAGAGTATCGGGGTGTCCTTTGTAGTTTAAGGTGTGTACGAAGTTATACAGGATTTTCCCGGAGAGATGATCATAAAAAGTCATACCCACGTTGGTTTCACTCGGTTTGTTATAATCATCCAGCAGGTTTACCTGTGCTGTTGTAGTGTTTAGTATCTTGGTAATTACAATACGTAATGCATTTTTAAACTTTGATTTACTGGGAGTATTATAAAAGTCCCCTACACATTCAAATGTATGTTTAAAGTTGGGATCAAGGCCAATACCAATCACAAAAGGTTTGAGAACAATGCCTTTTTTCTGGAGTTGCTTTGAAATTGCGCATGGATCTCCCTCGCATGCTTCTTTTCCATCAGTAATGAGAATAATAATATTCCTGCATTGTTTGCATTCCGGGAAATCGAACTGAGCTTTCTTCAGGGAGTAGGCTATGGGAGTTGTTCCTTTGGCCCGGATATAGCTAAGTTTATGTTTTATTTTGGAACCATTATTGGGAGCAAAGGGAACTTCAAGTTTGGTATCGCTACAATCTTGAGGAGGTACTTCACTTTGATGGCCATATACTCTCAGTCCAAGCTGTACATTATCTATTCTATCCAGGCTGTCAACCATCTGAACTAAAATATCTCTTGCAATCTTTATCTTGCGGTTTTCTTCCCATAAGCCATACATGCTCTGTGATGCATCAAAAATAAAAAGTATTCTTGTTTGGGGTATCTGCAATTTTTTTTCATTGCTTTGCCCATAACAAGAATTTCCTATAAAGAATAAAAGAATAAAATATTTTGTAATTGTGCTTAACAAGGGGGATTTGTTTTACTTTTTTTATTCGTTTGTATGTCTTTCGTAATCTTCTTTTTTCAAAAGGCCTAAAATAAGCAATTCTGCACTTGCCATATTTGTTGCAAGGGGTATATTTTTCTCATCGCATTGATCTAAAAGATCCTGTATGTCTGCGTGATGGGGTTGTTTTACATTTGGATCTCTAAAAAATATGACAATGTCGATCTGGTTATTTTTGACCATTTTTGTTATTTCAAGATACCCTCCATATTTCCCGGGGCTCATATGTTTTACCTCAATTTTGTTGGATTCAACATACTCAGCGGTCCGCCCGGTTGCAATAAGATTAACATCTTCAATCCATTCTTTTCTGCTATTGAGAAACTCAACAATTTCTGGTTTTTTTGCATCATGTGCAATTAATACGATATTTTTCATAGTTGCCTTCTATTTTGATATTTAATGTATTACGCAATTTCATTTGGATTGTTTAATAATCACCCAGTGTTTCATCGAGTTGATTTAGCGCTTTTTCCAGTTGTTCATCATTTGGAGCTACTCCGTGCCATTTATGGCTGCCCATCATGTAGTCAACCCCAAAACCCATTTCAGTCCTCATCAATATAACGATTGGTTTTTGTTTATTCGTGTGTTTTTGTGCTTCTTTAATTGTTTCGACCGTCTCTTTCATATTATTTCCATCCATTTCCAGAATATCCCATCCAAAAGCTTTGAATTTAGCTTTCAGGTCTCCAAGATCAAGCACTTCATCAGTGGATCCGTCAATCTGCTTTTTGTTATAATCAACGGTAAGTATCAGGTTGTCTACTTTGTTAGCAGCTGCAAACATGAAGGCTTCCCAGTTTTGTCCTTCCTGTAGCTCACCATCACCGGTAAGAACATATACCAGTTTCTCTTCATTATTTTGTTTCTTGGACAATGCTGCTCCGATTCCAACTGAAAGTCCTTGTCCTAAAGAGCCTGTGGCAGTTCTTACTCCAGGCAGTTTTTCCTCTGTTGCCGGATGTCCCTGTAACCTGGAATTGATTGTACGGAATGTGGCTAATTCTTTAATGTCAAAATAACCTGAACGGGCCAGCACACTATAGAAAAGAGGCGATAAATGCCCGTTTGAAAGTATGAATATATCATTATTTAGGCCATCCATGGTAAAATTTTCAGGGTTATGATCCATTATATCGAAGTACAGAGCTGTCAGAAAGTCGGTGCATCCGAGAGACCCTCCGGGATGACCTGAACTTTGCGCATGAACCATACGGACAATATCTCTTCTTATTTGACTGGCAATTTTTTTTAACTCTTCAATTCGATTCATTATATTTTTTTTATAACTGGTTATTAATCAAATATTTTTATATTTTCTTCGGGGTGTAAAAATACGATTTTCATTGGATTACATACAACACATTGATTAAAAATTATTCTTTTTTATTAAAAATAATTGTTAATAATGGTTGAGTGAGAGAAAGAAAAATTAATTTTGCAAAATTCATAAATCACAGAATTTAAATTACAATGTCATTACAATGTGGAATTGTAGGTTTACCCAATGTAGGAAAGTCTACTTTATTTAATACTTTATCCCGGGCAAAAGCTCAGTCGGCAAATTATCCTTTCTGCACCATAGATCCGAATGTTGGAATTGTTTCTGTACCGGATTCCCGTTTGGATAAGATTGCTGGTTTGGTTAAACCTGAAAAAGTAGTACCAACAACCATTGAATTTGTTGATATTGCAGGACTCGTGAAAGGAGCCAGTAAAGGGGAAGGTTTGGGGAATCAATTTTTGGCAACTATAAGACAAACTGATGCAATTATTCATATTCTGCGTTGTTTTGAAAATGACAACGTGACACATGTAGATGGTACAGTGAATCCGGTAAGAGATAAGGAGGTTGTTGATACAGAGCTGATCCTGAAAGATTTGGAAACCATTGAAAATCGCGTGTTGAAAGTTGAAAAGCAGGCCAAATCAGGGGAAAAAGAAGCAAAAAGAATTATGAAAATCCTTATGCAATATAAAGAATCGCTTTCTGAAGGAAAAGCTGCACGGGAAGTATCTGTTGATAAAGAGGATAAGTTGCTGGTGAAAGATTTGCATCTTTTAACCGAAAAACCTGTATTGTATGTGTGCAATGTGGATGAATCATCTATTCAGGGAGATAATAAATATGTAAAAGAGGTGAGAGAGGCGGTAAAAGACGAAGAAGCTGAAGTAGTTTCCCTCGCGGCAGGCTTAGAATCTGAAATTGCAGAACTGGAGACAGAAGAGGAGCGAAAAATATTTCTGGATGATCTGGGACTGAAGGATTCCGGTCTGAATAAATTGATTCATTCTGCCTACAAGCTTTTGGATCTGATTACATTTTTTACAGCCGGGCCAAAAGAAGTCAGGGCCTGGACTGTTCGAAGAGGGTCTACGGCACCCCAGGCGGGGGGAACCATTCATTCTGATTTTGAAAGAGGTTTTATTAAAGCCGAGGTGATTAAATTTGAAGATTTTGTGGAGATGGGTTCGGAAAATGCCTGTAAGGAGGCAGGAAAAATGTCAATGGAAGGGAAGCAGTATATAGTAAAAGATGGAGATATTATATTTTTTAAATTTAATGTTTAATATTTGAACCAACTAATAAAATTATTATGTTAAGAAAGGTCATCCTTGTTGTTTTAATAAGTCTTCCTGTTTTGGGACATACAACTGATTGTTTTAATAAAAGACCCCGGCTTATTGTTAGAATTGTTGTAGAACAGATGCGTTATGAAATGCTTTTGCGATATTGGGATGATTTTGGTAAAGAAGGCTTTCAAAAACTTGCCAGGCAGGGGGTTCATTTTGCAAATGCCCGATTGAATTATTCTTCAACGCAACGATCTGCAGGATTTGCCACTCTTTCAACAGGGAGTTATCCTTCTTCTCATGGAATTATTGGGGATTTCTGGTATGACAGGTTATCAAGAGGATTGATTTACGCTATAAATGATGAGAATTATAAACCACTGGGAGGCGAAAAAGGAAATTACTCTCCGGGCAGGTTAATGGCTACCACTCTATCGGATGAATTAAAAAAGTTTGATCCTGAGTCAAAAGTGTATAGTGTAGGGATTCATCCTGCTTCTGCAATTCTGGGAACAGGCAGATTATCGGATGGAGCATTCTGGTTTGATGATAAAACCGGGAATTGGATGACAAGCACCTATTATTATGATTCGCTTCCACAATGGGTAGATCGTTTTAATAAAAAACAACTACAAAAAATTTATATGGAAAGGCAGTGGGATAAGTTTCTCCCGGACAGTAATTATACAATGAGTCTTCCGGATAATAATAACTCGGAAGAGGGTTTTTTGTTGTTGTTCCAGAAAAGCTTTCCTTACAACCTCGAGAAATTACGTCAAAAATCACGAAGTTATAAATATTTGAAATATACACCTTTCGGTAATACTTATACCAAAGATTTTGCCCTGGCCTTGATGGAGGAGAAGAAACTGGGAAGAGATAAACATACAGATATTCTTAACATTGCTTTTTCTTCCCCGGCTTATGTGAATGAATTATTTGGCCCCAGGTCATTAGAGATGGAGGATTTATTCGCCAGGCTGGACGCAGATATTGCTCACCTCATATCCTATTTAGATGATCATTTTCAAAAAAAAGATTATTTGGTTGTATTTACATCTGACAGGGGATGCATTGATCCGCTTGAATATAATGAGGCCTATGGTATCAAAAGTAAAACTTATAAGCCACGGAACGGCCTTGCTTTATTGCGCAGTTATCTTAGCATTCTGTATGAAAATAAAGATTGGATTACATCAAATGTCAGTAACCAACTTTATCTGGATCATACTCTGATAGATCAGGGGGGATATCCTATTGATGATTTTCAGGAAAAAGTTTCTCGATTTATGGTGAAAAAGTCAGGGATAGCCTATGCTGTTAAATCTTCAACTCTTCTTAATACTAACTTTACAGAAGGTATTCTTAGCAAAGTTCAGAATAGTTTTCATCCCAAGCGCTCAGGGGATGTTTTGTTGAGTTTTGAGCCGGGTACTATCGAAATACCGAGACGTTCAGGATCGGTTTATAACTATGATAATCATATTCCCCTGGTATTTTACGGGGCCAGAATTTCTCCAAAAAAGATACACGGGAAAGTTTATTTAAAAGATGTGGCACCTACAATATCTAATATCTTTAATATTCCGATACCTAATGCTTCAGGAGGTCAGAATATTTTGAATGATTTAGATTAGGAGTTTTACGAATAATCCTAAATTAAAAAGAAATATGGCTTGGTTGAATTTAATAATAGCGGGTTTGTTTGAAATTTCATGGGCAGTTGGAATGAAGTACACCAATGGTTTTACTAAGTTTTTGCCAACCACCCTGGTAATAGTTGCTATGTTACTAAGTTTGTATTTTCTTAACCAGGCTGTTAAAACAATACCGCTGGGTACTGCATATGCTGTCTGGACGGGAATAGGAATAGCCGGTACAGCGATATTGGGGATGATTTTGTTTGATGAGCCAGTAAAGCTTCTCCGAATATTTTTTATTTCATTAATAATGATCTCCATCATAGGGCTTAAGGTTGTTACCAAATAAAGACAAAGAAAATAAATGACAATCAAAGTTGGGAATGATTCAGCCTGACATTAAAGGGAATGAGAATTATATTTTTACCCAAATTGAGCGAAAACCGCTCAACTCAGGTTTTATTTAGGGTTTGCTGAAAAAGTCTGTAGTGCATCATATACAAGGCGGCGAAGCGAA
>CAZWHH010000008.1:0-6969 GCA_964633615.1 uncultured Bacteroidales bacterium
AAAGATAATCAACAATTAATGAAAACATTAAATGAAGACACAGCCAATACGATTAATAACATACCAAAGCATCCGGAGCCTAAAAACCCGGAGCCCAAAAAAGAAATAATCGATAATCCAAATATCGAAGATACGGAAGAATACGTTGAAGAATCACTTTCACTTCAGGACAAAGAAATAGAACTTATACAGAAAGCCCTGGAAAAACACAATGGCAAAAGAAAATATGCTGCTGAGGATTTGGGAATCTCTGAAAGAACCCTTTATAGAAAAATTAAAGAATATAACTTAGGATAAAAATGAAAATCATAATAAAATATCTGTTTATTATCGTTTTACTTGTAACGCTCAATCGATGTACCGTCCAGTACTCAATGGGTGGTGCTAATATCGAGCCCGACGTAGAAACCATTTCAATAAAAGATTTTCCCAACAGAGCGCCAAGAGGCCCTGCCAATTTTGAAAATTATTTTACAAATGAGCTGAAAGATAAATTCCAAAGTCAAACACGCTTGACTTTAGTTGGCAGAAATGGGGACCTGGATTTATCCGGCGAAATCACAGATTATAATACAAAACCTGTGGCTGTCGGCGGTGACGAAACAGCTTCCGAAACAAGATTAACGATTACAGTTCATGTAGTATTTATAAACGCCAAACACCCTGATGATAATTTTGACACTTCATTTTCACAATATGAGGATTTTGACGCATCGCAAAATTTATCAAGTGTAGAAGATGAACTTATAAAAAATATTACAGAAAAAATTGTTCAGGACATTTTTAATAAAGCTGTTGTTAACTGGTAATTAAAATGCAGGCAGACCAAATCATACAATATATTAATCATCCGGAGGATCTCAATGAATATTCATTGTCGGAACTCAGTGCACTAATAAAAAAATACCCGTTCTTTGAAACCGCCCATGCTCTTTTTATTGTAAATCTGAAAGCAATTGAAGATCCACGATTCAAAGAATATTTGCAAAAATCTTCTATTTATATCAAAAACCGCGAGAATCTGCTCAGAAAAATAAATTTCATTGAGAACAGATTGAATAAAATAACTTCATCTGCCAGGACAGACAAAACAAAGCATAAACGGGAAGAAGAAAAAACATTAATACAAAAAGAAAATAGCCAACAAAAAGAAAAGAAGTATTCCGGGGAAAAATTAAGAAACCGGATTTCGCACACAATTTCAGAACA
This sequence comes from uncultured Bacteroidales bacterium, assembly GCA_964633615.1. Taxonomy (GTDB): domain Bacteria; phylum Bacteroidota; class Bacteroidia; order Bacteroidales; family UBA12077; genus JAGXLC01. The sequence continues at coordinate 1,210 of CAZWHH010000008.1, forward strand.
ACTAATTGAATCAGATGAAAAAAATAAAAAAGATGCATCCGGTGCTGATTTTTTTATCCTGGATAAATCACCAGCCGGAAGCAAAAAATATAAAAAAATAGAAACCGGCGAAAAACAAACAAACGCCGGGCAAGATAAAAAAGAAAAAGATAAATTTGAACTGGAAGAAAACAGATCGGAAAAAAAGGAAAAAATAAATAAAAAGAAAATCAGCAGTGAATATTTCAACATTGAAGACTACAAGGAAGACATTGAAGAAGAACAGGCTGATAATGACTTGATTAATCAATTTCTGAACAAAAACCCTGAAATTAAAGTGCCAGAGAACGAGGAGAAAAAAACAGAAGATATGTCAAAAGAAAGCACCATAGAAAACGAAGGAATCATAAGCGAAAAACTGGCATCTTTATATACGGGACAGGGTTATTATAAGAAAGCAATTTCAACTTATAAAAAATTAAGTTTGAAATATCCAGAAAAAAATGATTACTTTGCAGAGCAAATTACTAAACTAGAAAATAAAATTAACAAACAATAATAAAAAGAAAAGCAGATATGTATTTATTAGTGTCAGTATTGATCATAATCGTATGTGTCCTCATGGTGTTGATCGTATTAATACAAAATTCGAAAGGTGGAGGACTGACATCAAACTTCGCAGGATCGAACCAGGTAATGGGTGTTAGAAAAACAGCCGATTTCCTGGAGAAAGCGACATGGACATTAGCTATTAGCTTACTAGTGCTTAGTCTTCTGGCAAGCATGACAATTAAAAGAGGATCCGAAGGGAATCAATCAAAGGTTGAAGACAAAATTGAAAATGCAATGGATCCCACTCAAACCCCTTCTTTTCCTGTTTCACAGCCAGAGGGACAAAATAATCAGAGAGAAAATAACCAATTACCGGATCAATCCGGAGAATAGCAATCCAAATCATATAAAAAAGGTGTCAGGATGTCATTTACCTGACACCTTTTTTTGTGGTTTTAACCTTTAAGACAACAAACAGTTTCACGTTCTTACATTATTAAAAAAACAGACAGAGTAGAGGATATCAAATAAATGAAGCCATTATATTTATCTGTTCTTTAATTATAGTGTATCTTCATTTTTTATTTGGCATAAAATATGATATACCGATCAACGAATTAAAAGTGTAATCCAAAAATAAAAGAAAAATGAAACATAAACCGTTAAAAGACAGAGTTCTGATTGAACCACAAGAGGCAGAAGAAAAAACTTCCACTGGAATTATTATTCCGGATTCAGCCAAGGAAAAACCACAGAAAGGTAAAGTAATTGCCGTTGGTAACGGTAAAAAAGATGAACCCATGACTGTTAAAGAGGGCGATATTGTTATCTACGGTAAATATGCCGGAACAGAAATCAGTCTGGACGGACAGGACTATTTAATTATGCGGGAAGATGACATCCTAATGGTTGAATAAAACCACTCATTTATTTTACAAGTAAATCAATTATAAACAACAATAAAAAATCTAAAAAAATGGCTAAAGAATTAAAATTTAATATTGAAGCAAGAGATGCTTTAAAAGCTGGCATCAACAAATTGTCAAGCGCTGTGAAGGTAACTTTAGGCCCAAAAGGAAGAAATGTAGTCATAGAAAAAAAATATGGTGCACCTCAGGTAACAAAAGACGGTGTGACCGTGGCAAAAGAAATTGAATTGTCTGACAGTTATGAAAACGTAGGAGCTCAAATGGTTAAGGAAGTAGCTTCTAAAACTGCAGATGATGCAGGAGATGGTACTACTACAGCCACTGTACTAGCCGAATCTATGGTAAACGTTGGTTTGAAAAACGTTACAGCTGGTGCAAATCCTATGGACCTGAAACGAGGCATTGATACAGCCGTTAAAAAAGTAATTGAAAATTTAAAGAGTCAAACACACACTGTAGGGGAATCAAGTGAAAAAATAGAGCAGATAGCACGTATTTCCGCGAACAACGATCCGGAAATTGGTAAACTCATCGCTGAGGCAATGGGTAAAGTAAAGAGAGAAGGTGTGATTACTGTAGAAGAAGCAAAAGGAACGGAAACACATGTAGATGTTGTAGAAGGTATGCAATTCGACAGAGGATATATTTCTCCTTATTTTGTTACTGATGGCGAAAAAATGCAAGCTGTGCTTGATAATCCTTATATCTTGATCACAGATAAAAAAGTCTCAGTAATGAAAGACCTTATGCCGATCCTTGAATCTACAGCTCAAAGCGGAAAACCTTTATTAATTATAGGAGAAGATATTGAAGGCGAAGCACTGGCAACATTAGTTGTAAATAAAATGAGAGGTTCACTCAAAGTTGCAGCTGTGAAAGCTCCTGGTTTCGGCGACCGAAGAAAAGAGATGCTGGAAGATATTGCCATTTTGACAGGAGGAACTGTCATTACAGAAGACAAAGGGCTGACTCTTGAAAATGCCACCATAGATATGTTAGGTAGTGCCGAAAAAATCACTTTAGATAAAGAAAATACTACTCTAGTGAATGGAAATGGCGAGAAAAAGAATATTGAAGCCAGAGTTTCCCAAATTAAAAAACAAATTGAAAATACTACTTCCGATTATGACAAAGAAAAACTGCAGGAACGGTTGGCTAAATTAGCTGGTGGAGTAGCTGTTCTTTATGTAGGTGCAGCCAGTGAAGTGGAAATGAAAGAGAAAAAAGACCGTGTTGAGGATGCGTTGAGTGCAACAAGAGCTGCTGTTGAAGAAGGTATCATACCAGGTGGCGGTGTTGCTTATCTCAGAGCAATCAAAGAATTAGAGTCGCTCAAAGGAGACAATGAAGACCAGAATACAGGTATTGCCATTGTGAAAAGAGCCATTGAAGAACCTCTTCGACAAATTGCAGAAAATGCAGGAGTTGAGGGATCAATCACTGTCAATGAAGTAATGAACGGAGAAGAGGACTATGGTTTTAACGCCACCAGTGGTAAGTATCAGAAATTATACGAAGCAGGTGTTATTGACCCAACCAAAGTTGCCAGAATTGCTATTGAAAATGCTTCTTCAATTGCCGGTATGTTCCTTACTACAGAATGTGTTCTTGTAGATGAGAAGGAAGATGACGACAATGCCGCTGCAAACGCTGCGGCAGCAGGTGGTATGGGCGGCGGAATGCCAGGAATGATGTAAAAAATATAGAAAACAAAATAAAAAAAAGAAGGGCTTCGGAGAGGAAGCCCTTCTTTTTTTTATAGTTTCATTTACTATGGCTGATACTACTCTAATAATATGAGAAAAAGGAAAAAAAAATTTACATACAAAAAAAGAGCGGAATATAATTCCACTCTTCTGACATCGTATATAAAAGATACTTATTCTGCTAGTCTATTTTTACATGTCCCCAATTTTCTCCTGAACGAATTCGATTAAGTTGGGTATGGGTGATTCCAAACTCTTTTGCTAACTTATATAGTTTATTCTTTCCTCTTTTAAGCTTCTTTTTCAACCGAATAACATCTGTTTCTGTAAGTTTTGAATAATTGATGGTACCCCGTTTATAATTGGGATTAATTTTCTGATGTTCAAACATGGTTTCTTTAGTAACCCATCTCAGATTTTTATAATAATTATTTTGTTTATCAAAATCCAGATGAATTACATGTTCCTGGAGTTCGCTATCTTTAATAAGAAAATTCTCAGCTACAAGTTTATGAACATATTTAGTGGTACGTTTGCCAGATTGTAATTTAATATTCAGGACCTTGTACCCCTTTAATGATGCACCGTTAATAATATTACCCTGTTCTTTATTTACCTTGTAACTTTTTACGCGACCGTAATTTGAAACCTCATATTTTTCGTTTGAATCGATGCCTTCAAAGTAAACTGGTTTCCACTTTTCATCCCAATATGATGCAGTCATTTATTATTAAATTTTATAAGTTTAACATTAGTATCTTTGTAGACGTAAATATAACGAAAAAGTTTAACGGATTAGTATAAAAAATGCTCCTGCCTAATATAAAATTACTGAATTAGCCATTTCATAAAGCTTTTCAGGAAACTGTTCTATAGCATTTCCAACCACCACCATATCGGCACCTGCACTACAGACATTTCGTATATCCTCTTTTCTCTTTAATCCTCCTCCAACGATTAAGGGTATGTTAATATTTGCTTTTACTTCTTTTATAATGTTCGAAGAAATAGCAGATTCTGCTCCACTCCCACCCTCTAGATAAATAGCTTTTAACCCGAGCATTTCTCCTGCTAAAGCAGTAGAAACAATAATTTCAGTTTTATCTTCCGGTATTGGCTTGGTGTTACTCATATACTCAACAGAAGAGATATCTATACCTGATTTTACTAATATATAACCTGTTGGAATAACTTCAATATCAGTATTTTGTAACATTCTTGCGACCATCACATGATTCCCAATTAATAAATCTGGATTTCTCCCGGAAATTAAGGATAAAAAGAAAATCCCGTCTGCTTCAGAAGAAATCTGCATAACATTTCCGGGAAATAAACAGACAGGTATATTACAGTTTGATTTTATAATCCGGATAAAACGATCGATCGAATTGCTTATTAAACTCCCTCCCGTCAGAATAAGATTAACTCCCGCTTTTTCAGCTTCTTTTGTGATATTTACAACCTGCTGTTCAGAATAATTCTCAGGATCAAGAAGTAATGCAAATAGCTTTTTATTGGGGTTCTTATTTTCTAATAATTGAGAGATCATATATTTATTTTTTATAAGTCCAGACAAGAGAATAATCCCCCAGTCTAAAATAATTCAGTTGCAACCGTTCCTGGGTCCGATGCGAAGAAGTATTTACTCTTCCAAACATAACTCCTTTATCACTAGGCACAAATGGCTCAATAAAAATATCTTCTTTAAAATAAATGTTCTTTTTATCAAATAATTTGTAAAGGGATTCTTTAGCGCACCAATAGAGATAAAGATGAAAAATTTCCTGTTCCTCATCTACATTACTCAATTCTTCATCCGTTAAAAATTTATTGGCTACTTTTACTATTTTAGATTTCATCTTTTCAATATCCACTCCAACGCGACTATCAGGTGACAACAGAACAGTTGTATACTGTTCAGAATGAGAAATACTTATATTAAAAGACTTGTCTCTCAGGAAAGGTTTTCGATTGCCATTATAAATGATCCTTTGATCTGAACGAGTCATTTTGTTTAGCAGAACTCTGACGCTAAGCCATTCCAGTTTTCTTTTATGGTTCTTGAAACTTTCAATTGTCTTTTTCTCGCTTTCTTCGAGATTTAGACGAGAAAGCAGCCATTGATAACTTTCTTCAATTTGCCATACCCCTAATCGGCAAGTGTGATTCAATATTTTATCTACAATTACTGCCATTGTTCACTCCCATTCTAAGGTGTTAATCAAATGGATAATATCTTTCTCAACAAACCCTAAAACAGGAGCTATAGAATCTTTATTAGGCTCGGTTCGAAAATATAATGACCCCCTTATAAAATACTCTGTACTATCTGTCATGAAAAACTGCATTGGCGAAGCCACATTTCCTTTTAAACTATAAAGAATACCATAAACCTCTTTTTCTTTACTGGAATATCTCTTCTCCGAAATAGCCTCTGCTTTAACCGTATGCTTATAAACGAGATTCCTTGAATCTTCAATATACTTAGACAAGTTCTCATCTATTTCTTTGAAACTGATATGAATATTCCCGTTAAAATCAGGAAAATAAATATTCAACCAGCATTTATTTCCTTCCCCATAAGGATCACTAAT
>CAZWHH010000008.1:7069-16616 GCA_964633615.1 uncultured Bacteroidales bacterium
TTTAAAGGTAAGATTCTTATAGGAAATAAGTTCATTTTTTCTTGGTATTTCTCCTTTTAATTCGAGTATGATTCCTGCAATGGTATCAGCATCACCTCGCATCTCACTAAAAAAATCATCACTTATATTAAGAATTTTATAAAAATCATTTAATAAGGTCTTTCCCTCAAAAATATAGGTGTTATGATTAATTTTTGAGTAATAACTTTCATCTATATCAGATTCATCAGTAATTTCCCCGACAATTTCCTCTAAAATATCTTCCATGGTAACAATTCCATAAGTACCTCCATATTCATCAATAACAATGGCAAGATGAATTTTGTTGGCCTGAAATTCTTTCAACAATCCATTTATTTTTTTCGTTTCAGGAACAAAATAAGGAGGCCTGATTAAACTCTGCCATTCAAAATTATTCCCGTCTTTCATAAACGGTAACAAATCTTTAATATATAAAACCCCTTTTACATTATCAAAACTTTCCTGATAAACAGGAATTCTTGAATGTCCTGATTTTATAATAATATCAAGTAAATGGTTAAATTCAGTACTAATGTCCACAGCAATAACATCAATCCTGGATTTCATAATCTCCTTTGCATCAATATTTCCAAATTTAATGATGCCTTTTAAAATATTCTCATCTCCCTTTATTTCTTTAGAAGATAAATTTAATGCTTCAGATAGTTCATCGAGTGTAATTTTTCTACGCTTAAGTAATTTTTTTGTGATAATTGTGGTTGAATTCACAATAAAATTGCTTAATGGCCTGAAAAGTTTATGGAAAAACGAAATAACTTTCACCATTGACCGGGCAAAACTAAATTTACTCCTGGAAAAAAGTGCCTGGGGCAAACCTTCTCTAAAAACAAAGATCAGTATCACTATAACAGCTACTTCCAAAAGAAAAGACCAGGTGGTAAATGAGTGGTCTCCCAGGATGTTTCCAAAAAGAAATCCTAAAGAAAGAAAAATTCCAAGATAAAGGATATTTTTAAGGATCCAGAAGGTTGCCTTTAAGTTTTGAGGGGTTTCCAATAAAGCAATAATTAACCCATTTTTTTTATCCGGATTCCTTTTAAGTTCTTTAATCTTTGCTGGTATAATAGCAAAAATGGCATCCTCTGTACCCGCGATAAAAGCCAATAAAATAAGTAGTACTAAGGCAATTATTCCAAAAATAATTGCCTCAGTACTAAAATTATTTAAGTCGGTAAAATTAATAATTAAGCTCGAACTCAATAAAAAAGGTTCTGTCGTATCCAATGTTATACTATAAAATTTTAATTATTAGTTAGAATGGAAGATCATCCCCCTCGTCAGGAATGGTTTCCTGGGTTGCCCCGGATTCTTCCTGTACTTTTGAGGTTGATTGTGAATCACTTTTTCCTCCGCTTCCAAGCATTTGAATGTTATTACCAACTATTTCTGTCATGTACTTTTTATTCCCGTCCTTATCATCCCAGGAACGTGTCCTAATGCGTCCTTCGATATACAAAGCATCTCCTTTTTTAACATACTTCTCAATAATCTCAGCTGGAGACTGAAAGAACACGATGTTGTGCCACTCCGTAGACTTAACTTTCTCGTTATCACGATTTTTGTAAGTTTCACTCGTGGCGAGCGGAAAATTCGCAATGACAGTACCATTGTCTAAACGTTTAATGTCCGGATCTTTCCCAACATTACCAATAAGAATTACTTTATTAACTCCTCTGCTAATACCCATAATATAAATTTTTAAAAGGTTAATAATTACATGTAAAATTACAAATTTTTTATGAGATGCAAATTTATTTGTCTTTTTTTTTACTCCTGATTCCTTTTATGGTAATTATCAATTAATTTAGGAATTGCATAATTACTCAATTTATCTACTCCTACCTGAATAAGTCCTGAATCATCTAAAACCTCAACAGACTTCAGATTAATTGTAAAAAAACGCGCATAAATTTTTTGGTGAGTCAGATTATGAGTATAAACTTCAGAAACATCAGCTATTTCAATATCCGATGCATTCCAATAAAAATATTTATTCCAATCTTCTGTTTCTTTTAGCTCCTTTACATTTAATTCTTTATTCGACTCAACAACCGGGTATTGATATAAAGAATTCCAGATGTCATTCCGCGTTCTCTTCTGTAGAAAAGTGTAATCGTCATACAAGATTCTTAAATAATGGAAATACCGAACGGTTCTTTTTTTCCTGAGCTGTTTAACGGGGAATTTATTTACAGCATCTTTTTGACAGGCACAACAATATTTAAAAAAGGGGCATTGCTTGCATGCAGGATTTTGTGGAATACAATGCATTGCTCCAAATTCCATAATGGCCTGATTAAATTCTCCGGGCTTATCTTCATCCAGTAGTTCTTTTGCCTTTTTTTTAAAGGTTCTTTTACCTTCCGCTGAATTCACAGGAAAAGAGATACAAAAAATTCTGCTCAATACTCTCTGCACATTCCCATCAACAACAGCAACAGGCTCATTAAAGGCAAAAGAAGCAATCGCTGCAGCCGTATACTCTCCCACTCCCTTTAAATTTAATAACCCTCTGTAATTATCAGGTATCTTATTATCTCTTTCAAAGTGAATATGTTTGGCAGAAGCATGCAGATTTCTGGCCCTGGAATAATATCCCAGTCCCTGCCAGATTTTCAGCACCCTGTCAACAGGAGTGTTTGCCAGGGAACCTACATCAGGAAATTCTTTTACAAATTTCTCATAATATGCCAATCCTTGATTAACTCTGGTCTGCTGAAGAATGATCTCAGATATCCAAATAAAATAAGGGTCATCCGTTTTACGCCAGGGGAGATCTCTCTTATTTTGATGATACCAGTCAATTAAGATTTGACTAAAATTCATTTTTATTGATAAAGAGTATTTTAAATTAAAAATAAATGACAAATTTAACCCAATTCTATTTCTTTAATAAAAATAAATAATTTATATTTGCAATCCGATTAAATAAATTGTATTGTAAAACATTGATAATTAAAAAATTTTGTAAAATGACAAAAGCGGATATTGTAAACGAAATTTCTAAGAAAACTGGTATAGAAAAAGTAACTGTTCAGAAAACAGTTGAAGCCTTCATGGAATCTGTAAAAGAATCATTAGTAAGCAACCAGAACGTTTATCTCAGAGGTTTTGGAAGCTTTATAGTTAAAAAACGTGCAGAAAAGAAAGCCAGGAACATTTCAAAAAATACAACTATTGTAATTCCTGAACATTTTATTCCTGCATTCAGACCTTCAAAGAAATTTGTAAATAAAGTAAAAGGCAACGTAAAATAATTATTGTTGCCGATCTACAATCCTAAAAAGAGGAGCTTATGCCAAGCGGAAAGAAAAGAAAAAGACATAAAATGGCCACTCATAAGCGAAAAAAACGCTTAAGAAAAAACAGGCATAAAAAGAAAAAATAATTTCTTATTAAAATATTAAAGTTTAAACCTTTGGGGATTTATCCTCTTAGGTTTAAATTTTAATTGTTAAAAATCAGGTAGACAAATTGTGAGTTCAGAGCTAGTTATTAATGCCACTTCCAAGGAGATTTTAATTGCTCTACTTGAAGAAAAGCAGTTAGTAGAACTTAATAAAGAAAAACGCAATCCGAAGTTTGCTGTAGGTGATATATACCTCGGCAAAGTAAAGAGAGTTATCCCGGGTTTAAATGCTGCCTTTATTGAAGTAGGATATTCCAGAGATGCTTTTTTGCATTATCTTGATTTGGGTCCTCAGTTTAAGTCATTGAACAAGTACCTAAATTCTTCTCTCTCCAGGAAAAAAGCACCAGCGCTTCAAAGAATGAAGCTCGAATCCGATATTGATAAAAATGGAAAAATCACGGATGTGCTTTCTAATGGACAAAAAGTAGTAGTTCAGATTACTAAAGAACCCATTTCTACCAAGGGACCAAGACTCAGTTCTGAGATTAGCATTCCCGGAAGAAACCTGGTATTAATCCCATTTTCTGATAAAATATCAATCTCACAAAAAATACAATCCAACGACGAAAAGAAGCGGCTTAAAAGATTAATAAAAAGCATTAAGCCAAAAAACTATGGAGTCATCATCAGAACTGTGGCAGAAGGGAAAAAAGTCGCTGTGCTTGATGAAGAACTTAGAGGACTTGTTAAAAAATGGGAAGTGGCTTTTACTAAATTAAATCCCAATCAGGTACCTAAATTAATGTTGAGTGAATTAGACAGAACATCAGCTCTATTAAGAGATCTTCTTAATGTCTCTTTTTCAAAGATCTATGTGAATGAAACTTCACTTTATCATGACATAAAAGAATACATAAATACAATAGCCCCGGAAAAAAAGGATATTGTAAAACTATACGATGGAAGCAATCCCATATTTGACCAGTTTGGGATATCAAAACAAATTAAATCCCTTTTTGGAAAAACCGTTTCTTTTAAAAATGGAGCCTACCTTATTATTGAGCACACAGAAGCTCTGCATGTGATCGATGTAAATAGCGGAAATCGTTCAAAATTAGGAAAAGATCAGGAAACCAATGCCCTGGAGGTTAATCTGGCCGCGGCAAAAGAAATAGCAAGACAATTAAGACTCAGAGATATAGGGGGAATAATCGTTGTGGATTTCATTGACATGCAAACCAATGAGCACAGGCAAAGGTTATATGAAAAAGTAAAGGAAGAAATGGATTCCGACAGAACAAAACATAACATCCTTCCTCTTACTAAATTTGGTTTAATGCAAATAACCCGTCAGCGTGTCAGACCGGAAATGAATATTAAAACGGATGAACAGTGTCCCTCCTGTGGTGGTACCGGTAAAATCAAGCCTGCCATCCTGCTTGTGGATGAAATTAGAAATCAATTAAAATTCCTGGCACAAGACAAAGGACACAAAAAACTGATAATTAAAACACATCCATATATCGCCGGATATCTTAAGCAAGGATTTCCTTCACTGGCCTGGAAATGGATGCTTAAATATAAAGTCCTTCTGAAAATAAGAAAATCAGAAGCGTATGACTTTACAAGCTATCAATTTTATACATCCCACAACGAGGTTATTGAAGACTAGTCCTGTCTTATTTAAACACATTTACCATTAAACATATATTCATATTTGTTGTTATACATTTTAATTTTAATTTTGAGCCTGAAAAAAACTCAACGTATGAAGAAATTAATCCTCACCCACATTTTAATTCTGCTGGCTGTATTTTCTTACGGACAAATAACAGACAACCCGGTCGATTGGAATTATCAAGTTAAAAAAACAGGCGAAAATGAAGCCGTTCTCATATTCGATGCCAAAATTCAGGGTAATTGGCACTTATATTCACAAAACTTTAGTGAAGGGGGCCCAGTGAGAACCAATTTCCAGTTTCAATCTTCTGATAACTACAAGCTGGTTGGCAAAACATCTGAAACTCCTGAACCAATGGAAGATTTTGATGAAATCTTTAACATGAAAGTAAAATATTTCAGTAACCAGGCTACTTTCAAACAAAAAATAAAACTGCTCACCGATAAATCCTTTACTATTGAAGGAAACATTGAATACCAGGTTTGCCAGGAAGATAAATGTGTATATTTTAACCCCGGATTCGAATTCAAAATAGAAGGCAATAAAGGAGAAGTTGCCTCTGCCACGGAGGCTGCAGAAGAAGAACCTCCGGAACTTGAAAAAAGTAACGATAAGGTTTCTGCTATAGGTGAAAAGACAGAAGATATTGCCAGAGAGAAAGATAAAAGGGCAGATGCAAAAGGCTCCATGGGAAAAAATTCTCTGTTAGGATTATTCTTTATGGCTTTGGGCTTTGGACTGGCAGGTATTTTAACGCCTTGTGTTTACCCAATGATCCCTATGACAGTTAATTTTTTCATGCAAGGTCAGTCCAGTAAAATTAAAGGTTTAATTAAAGCTTTAATTTTTGGAATATCTATTGTTTTCTTATATACAATAATAGGCATTATTGTTTCGGTCTTTAGTTTGGAAGCTGATATTACAAGAACACTTAGTACCCATTGGATCCCAAATTTGATATTCTTTGTATTATTCATTGCATTTGCAGCTTCCTTCTTTGGTTTATTTGAGATAGTCCTCCCTTCGGGTTTAGCGAACAAGGCTGACAAACAAGTAGATAAAGGGGGATTCCTTGCCTCTTTTTTTATGGCTCTTACACTTGTAATTGTCTCTTTTTCATGTACCGGCCCCATTGTTGGAGGCCTCCTCGTAAAAGCAGCCAGCGGGGGAGTACTTGAACCAACGATAGGCATGCTTGGCTTTGGGATAGGATTTGGATTGCCTTTTACTATACTTGCAATTTTCCCCGGTTGGTTAAAGAATATGCCAAAATCCGGAGGGTGGATGAATGCTGTAAAAGTATTTTTAGCTTTCATTATATTGGCATTCTCTTTCTATTTTATTGCCAAAATTGAGGGTCGTTATAATTTAAATATAATGAGCAGAGACGTGTTTATATCTATTTGGATAGCAATATTCATAACCCTTGGCTTATATCTGCTTGGTAAATTTAAATTACCGCACGACAGTGAAATAAAACAGATCCCGGTTATTAGAATGCTTCTTGCAGTTGCGTCATTTTCTTTTGCTATATACCTGGTTCCTGGATTATTTGGAGCCAACCTTACCCCGCTGTCGGGTATTTTGCCATCAAAAACGGAACAAAACTTCACATTAACAGTCTCCTCACCTACAGAAACAGGCTTGTCAGCAACCATGTGTGAAGAGCCTAAATATGGTGATATACTAGAGTTACCCTATAATATTGACGGTTATTTTGATTTTGAGCAGGGTATGGAATGTGCAGAAGAACTGAATAAACCTGCCCTGGTATATTTCACAGGACATTCATGCAGTAATTGTAAGCAAATGCAAGGAAAAGTCTGGTCTGACCCCAAAGTACGGAAAATTCTCAATGAAGAATTTGTGGTAATTGCGCTTTATATAGATGATAAAAAGAAATTACCCGAAGAAGAATGGGTCAAATCCGAATACGATGGGAAAATGAAAAAAACTATTGGCAAAAAGAATGCTAATTTTCAAATTACCAGATTCAACTCAAATACACAGCCCTATTACATTATTTTAAATGAAAAAGGAGAAATAATATCTGACTCGATGGGGTATGAATTGGACCCGGAGAAATTCATAAAATATCTGAAAAACGGGATTGAAAATTTCAAAACCCCATTAAAAGCAAGTTTAAACAAATAATCTGCAGAGAGAAAATAAATTACTCTTTTTACTCTTCCAGAGGGTATATGTCATGCCTAACAGCATATATTGCGAGAGAAACAGAGTTCTGACAGCCTGTTTTTTTAAGAAGTCTGTTCCTGTGTCCTTCTATTGTTCTTTTACTTAAATTTAACTTATCTGCAATTTCACTATTAGAATACCCTTTGCAGATATACCGGATAACCTCTTTCTCCCGCGAAGTTATCTCAATAGGTGCACTGTGATTCCCGTGATTTAAATGGTTGTTCTTATCTTCAGCCTGATCAATAAATAACGAACCCACCAGGTTTTTCTTTCCCTGTACAGTAACAATTCTACCTGTAAGGCGAACGTAAAAAATTTCCTGGTTTTTCCTGATGGCCCGAAAACCTACATCCAGCTCAAACTGTAATCCTTTGAAGCAACGGTTTATTTTATCAATTACGAAGTGAATATCGTCTTTAAAAACAACATTCACCAGGTTCATTCCCAACAGTTCCTTTTGAGAATATCCCAGTATATCACAGAACCGCTTATTTGCATATTGTAATTTCTCGTCCTGATAAATAAATAAAGCAGGAATTGCCTGATCAATGAGCAATTTAAATTTTTCATTGGCTTGCTCAAAGATCTTCTTTTGTTTATTCAACCTGGCTTCGATTAATCTTTTTACATCCTCAAAAGCAAATGGTTTTACCAGATAATCATCAATCCCCAAATTCATGGCAGTCCGCAAATCATTGTAGGATTTTTTGGTTGTCAAAAAAATAAAGGGGATCACTGAGGTAGAGTTGATCTGCTGAATCATATCATATACTTCATAACCTGAAAGTCCTTCTGGCTGAGAATCACATAGAATAATGTCAGGTGTATGCTGTAAAGCCAACTGTACACCTGTTGCCCCATTATTTGTTTTGTAAATATTATAACCTAAATCGGAAAGAAAACCTTCAACATCAGTTAAAAGCTTTTTATCATTCTCTATGATCAACACATTATTCATTAATACCCTTCAGAATTTTTATTAAAAATAATCATTTCTAATAAAAGAAAAAAGTATTTAATCTATAACAAATAACAATTGCCCTTTCTTTATGATGTCGTCTTTTTGTATTTTAACTTCTTTAACAGTGCCGTCTACCAGAGAATAAGCACGGTTCTTCATTTTCATTGCTTCGTATATATATAACCGATCTCCTTTTTTCACCTCATCTCCCTTCGAAACATCTACTTTTATAACAGTTCCGGGAAATTCAGAATAAATTTTTGATCTGGCAGAAGAATCCCATTTTTTACGATTTTTAAATTTTTCAGTTAGCTGTGTTCTGTATTTAGTACCATCAATAACCAATGATCGAAAACGAACTTTGTTTTGGTTTTCGTCATTAATGTTGTTTTGATTTTCTTTATCTTTTTCATTTGTTTTCATAGCAAAAAATTTAAAATGGTGGGATCCCGTGTTTCTTTTCAGGACGTTTATCAACCTTATTTTTTGAGACTTCCAGAGCATGAACCATCAACTTCCTGGTTTCTTCGGGTTCAATAACAGAGTCAACATAACCTTTTGCTGCCGCGACATAAGGATTTGCAAATTTCTGTTTATACTCTTTAACCTTTTGTTTTCTCATTTTATCAGGATCATCTGCATTTTGAATTTCCTTCTTAAAAATAATATTTGCAGCACCTTCAGGACCCATTACGGCAATTTCGGCACCCGGCCATGCAAAAACAAAATCAGCATTGAGGTGTCTGGAATTCATGGCAATATATCCGCCTCCATAGGCTTTTCGAAGAATAAAAGTAATCTTCGGAACATTCGCTTCACTATATGCGTATAAAACTTTTGCGCCATGTCTTATTACACCTGCATGCTCCTGATCCACACCTGGTAAATAACCCGGAAGATCAACAAAAGTCACAAGTGGTATATTAAAAGCATTACAAAACCGAATAAATCTGGCGGCCTTATCTGAAGAATCAACGTCAAGCACTCCGGCCAGAATCAAAGGCTGGTTTCCAACAAAACCTACAGTATCTCCATTAATTCTTCCAAAGCCTATCACTACATTTTTTGCCCATCTTTTCTGAATCTCGAAAAAATCAGAATCATCCGTTGTAGCTTTTATTACATCCCGGATATCGTAAGGCTCTTTAGGATTTCCCGGAACAATATCGCCAATAGGATATTTATCAGATAATGGTTCTTTCGGTCCCATTCTTTTGGCTTTTTGACCATTATTCCATGGAATGAACGATACAAGTTTTTTAATCTGATCGAAACATTCCACTTCGCTTTCTGCATAGAAATGAGCATTCCC
>CAZWHH010000008.1:16716-18716 GCA_964633615.1 uncultured Bacteroidales bacterium
CTGGCCTCATGTTCTACAAACAAATCATATTCGTGGAATGAATTTTCATCCAAGAGAGTAACTACTCGCTCGCGAGCTGTCATTTTACCCATAGCCACCTGTTTTTCAATGGCTTTATCACCTCCTCCTTTTAATACTTTTTCTCTCTTCTTCTGTAATTCAAGAATCTTCCTCTTAAGTGACATAGTCTTAAAATTTAGTTAACAATCAAAATAAAAAAATGGCAAATATAGCTTTTAGAATCAAACTACAACAATACAAAATCATCTTTAATTATTATAATGTTTTATACTTTTTTTTTCATGATTCAAGCTAAATCTCCTTTTGCAAGTTATAAAATCATTATTTAGGAGCAAAACGATATAAGGATAGTGCGATTCCTGTAAAAATAATGTTCGGTATCCAAACAGCAATCATGGGTTCAATACCTCCGCTCAGAGCAAACATTGTGGCAAAACGCATAAAAAGAATATATGCAAAACTAAGCGTGATCCCAATACCAATCTGCATTCCCATCCCTCCTCTTATTTTTCGTGAAGAGAGAAATACCCCAATCAATGTCAGGATAAAAGTAGAAAACGGATAAGAAAACCTTCTATATTTTTCAATTAAAAAAGATTCCAGATTTCCGGCCCCCTGAAGCCTTTTCCTCTGAATGGCCTGATTTAATTCATCCAGATTCAGTGTAGCCCCCATTTCAGAGTTTTCACTAAAATCAGAGGGTTGCAAAGCCAATGTGGTATCTTTCTTTGAACCAGTTATTATCTTATCTTTCTTCCCCTCTTTTATGTCTCTGATATAGTAGTCCATCAATATCCATTTATTACTGGCTGTATCCCACTTCGCCCTATCAGAGATCAATTTAGACTCCAGTTCTCCATCATTAAATTTCTCTAATGAAAATTTATATCCTGTATTTCTTTTGTGACGGAAGGTCTTCATATAAACATATACCTCCGGCTCTATTTGCATATGAATATTACGCTGGGTGTGAAAAGAAGATTTTCTCAAATAAGTATATTTAAAATTTATCCGGTTTGCATTGGCATGGGGGATCACATAAGCCATTAAAAGAAATGAAAACAGGGCTATAAAAAACGCTGAGATTAAATAAGGGACTAAAATTCTTCGGAAACTGATTCCATTGCTTAACATGGCTATAATCTCAGAATTATAGGCCATTTTTGATGTAAAAAAGATCACTGCAATAAAAGTAAAGAGAGAACTTAACAAATTGGCAAAATAGGGAATGAAACTGAGATAATAATTAAATACTTCTTTTGCCGGTGCTTCACTTTCAATATAATTATCAATTTTTTCAGACAAATCAAAAACAATAGAAACACTAATAATAAGTACAAGCGCAAAAAAGAAAGTGCCCAGAAATTTCTTAATAATATAAATATCAAGTTTCTTTAAACCAGGTATAATCATAATCTAATACTCAATTTCTTCACCATTTCATTTTTCCAGAAAACAAAAGTTTCGTTCAAAATATGTGCTCTCGCAGTTTTTAATAACCACATATAAAATCCTAAATTGTGTATAGTAGCTATTTGTGCTCCTAAAATTTCTTTGGCTATGATAAGATGCCTCAAATAAGCCTTTGAATAAATTTTATCAACAAAAACTTCACCCTCTTTTTCCAGCGGATCAAAATCATCTTTCCATTTATAATTTTTGATATTAATTATTCCTTCTTTGGTAAACAACATCCCGTTTCTTCCATTTCGTGTCGGAATTACACAATCGAACATATCAACTCCCCTGTCGATGGCTTCGAGAATATTTATCGGAGTCCCAACTCCCATAAGATAGCGTGGTTTTGATAAGGGCAATATATCATTCACAACTTCAATCATCTCATACATCATCTCAGCGGGTTCTCCTACTGAAAGCCCTCCGATTGCATAACCGGGCATATCTGTTTTACTAATAAATTCGGCTGATTGTTTTCTCAGATCATTATAGACACTCCCCTGTACAATAGGAAAAAGAAA
>CAZWHH010000009.1:0-18175 GCA_964633615.1 uncultured Bacteroidales bacterium
AGAAAAAACAGATCAACCGCCTTCAACCAAAACATAATATGCAATTAGGATTAAAACTTCAAGATATAAAAATAAGTCTGCATAACAAAAACACATAAGCCATAATCAAACCAACTGCTCGGCAAACAAGCATCAAATAATCATAACTTTCCAAACAAAACCACTTTCTTTTATTCCGTAAAATGTTAGGAATGAACGTCGAAATTTCCATTATTCGATGAATTTATAAGGATTTCCGGCAATTTTTCATTTACATTAAACGTTATTTAATTAAGAAACTTAATAAAATACTTGCCTATGAAATAAATTTACGCTGTTCAACCCCTCAAAAACCTATGCTTATGACACGTAAAAAAAACAAAAAAGCGGACCTGCAAAGAAAAAGAAAATTATTTTTCCAGATCGGAATGGTCTTAACTCTTGGGTTGGTTCTTTTGGCTTTTGAATGGCCCTCTGTTCAGGGAGAATCAAAATTTGATATGAAGACTGAAACACAAGGTGAAAGTGAAATAGACATCCCCATCACAGTCACCGAAAAAGAAAAACACATGCCGCCACCTCCCCCGGTTCCGCCGGAAGAATTTAATAAAGTGCCCGATGATTTTGAAATTGACGACAAAGAAGCATACAATATCGAAGATGTAGGTATTGATCCGGGTGAAGGAATAAATTACAAGGATATTGTGAAAAAAACAGAGGAAAAGCCTGAAGAAATTCATGTTTTTGTTGAAGAGCAACCCACTTTCAGAGGGCAGGAGATGATCGAATTTGTAAAATATGTTCAAAAAAACATTAAATATCCTGAATTGGCCAAAGAAAACAAAATTCAGGGTAAAGTGTATGCAAAATTTGTAATTGAAAAGGATGGTTCTATATCCAATATCGAATTCCCAAGAGAAATTGACCCGGTTTTAACCTCTGAAGTAAAGAGGGTTTTATTGGGCAGTGAAGATTTTGAACCGGGAAAAATAAATGGAAAACCGGTAAGATACAATTTCGCCATTCCTGTTACATTCAAGCTTAAAAATTAAATGTCAGAAACAACCACTATATTTTCAAAATCCTGCAGGTGACAGCAGGATTTTTTTACTTCTCCTTTTTTGTCATTAAAATACCTACCAGCAAATAAAGCAAGGAAAAAACCCCAAGAAACGAAGCAATACGGCCAAAATAATTTCCATATTTCACATAAAAAGTTTTTTGAGTATTGGCCCGAAGAATTCCTTTAATAGCTGCTTGCTTTCCCCAATCAGTACTTTTCAGAATTTGTCCTTTCTGGTTAATAAAACAAGAAATTCCTGTATTCGCTGAACGGGCAACCGCTCTTCTGGTCTCTATCGACCTCAATGAAGCATAATTCAAATGCTGCTTGTACCCTTGAGTGCCTCCCCACCAACCGTCATTAGTCATGATAAATATCAATTCTGCTCCTTTATTTACGTACCGGGAAACGTATTCTCCGTAAACAGACTCATAACAAATCACCGGGGCAACCTTTACCCCCTGGTTGCCTTCAAAAACCTCACTATCCAATTGTTTTCCGTGAGTTCCCGGGGCGCCCCCAATATTCAACATCAAATGATCCAGGAACCCAAAAAATTCAGAATAGGGCATCATCTCAACTCCAGGAACCAATTTCGATTTATGATAAATCTGAATTTGATCTGTAGAATCAATTTGTATGGCTGAATTATAGACAATAGGTTCCTTTTTTTTATCGACCTTTCTTTTCGCTTCAATCCCAATCACATAATGCAGATCAGGATAAAGCCGTGGAAAGGCTTTCAGTAGTTCTATTTGTCTGTTCTCTTCCAGTTGATTTATGTAAAATGAGTCGATTAGTGCGGTTTCAGGACCTACAAGGTAATCCAGCTCCTGGTCTGCAATTTTGAAAGAGAGTTTTGCTATCCTTCCTAATTGAGCATCCTGACTTATTTGTGAAAATTTCTCCTTATAAGGATCCACATTGGGCTGAATAATACCTATACGAACCTCCTCTCCTTTTTCTTTGTACTGATTAAACCGAACCACAGAAAAAATGATGGGAGCAATCACTACAACACCCAAAAAGACAAGTTGTTTGACTCTTCCCTTGATATTTCTGTGAACCACATAATTTCTCAATACCTGAAACAGCAACAGGTTAACTGCCAATATCCAAAACGTTCCCCCTAAAATTCCGGTATACTCATACCATTGGATCAGGTTAATGTCCTTGGCAAATCCATTTCCCAGGTTTAACCAGGGCCAGGATATTTCCGTATTCATATAAAGGTACTCCCAGGCCAGCCAGAAGACCAGCAACGAAAAATTACCAAACTGTTCTCCCATATTCCTTTTGACAATATGAAACAACCAGAAAACAAGAGACAATAGAAAAGCGTTTCCCACAATCACGATCAAAGCCCCGGGAAAAGATACCTTGTACAACCAGCCTGTGGCAATGATATTCCAAATCAGGAAAGTAAGGAAAGCATACCCCCAGCCAACAATCTTTTTATTTTTATCGCGCGAACGAAAAAGGTAGTCTTCGACAAAAAACAACGGAATGAGTGCAATAAACAGAATGATCCCGGAGAACCACTCCAGCCAGGGTAATGCCAGTAACAATCCCGACAAAATACTAAGAGTAAAAAGTCTGTTTCTTTTCATATTGAATGTTTTGTTTTGAATTATTTTTCCGGGTGACCAACCAGACACCCAATAAAATAGCTGTAATAAATATTAATTGTACAGGAATCAGTTTTTCCCCGTCCAGCAAACCCCAGAAAATAGCAATTATGGGGATCAGATAGGTAACAGAGGTCGCAAACAAAGGGTGTACGTATTGCAAAAAGGTATAAAAAATAGATAAAGCCGCTACCGAGCTAAACATAGCCAGAAGGAAAACATAACCCAGGTTCTCAATATAATTTTCCGTTTCTGCCACGGTACTGAAATCAGAGAAAAGAAGATATACCAACCCTATAGGGCCCGCAAGGGTAAATGACAATGCGGTAATCTCCAGCCCCTTCAGATCCTTAATTTTATATTTGATTTCATTGGCATTAATCCCGTAACAAAGAGTGGCAACAATCACGAACAAACCGTAAATATTCATTTTATCCGGAACAAAAAGTTTATCGGCTTCTGCATTCACAATAATCAGTCCGGTGGCCCCAGCAAGTCCTAAAATAATTCCAAGTACATTCAGTGCCCTGGCTTTGCTTCTGTAAAAGACAGCCCCCACAATCAGGGTAAAGAGCGGTGCCAGGGAGTTTAAGATTCCTGCCAGCGAACTATCAATTTGTGTCTGCGCTTTGGTAAACAGAAAGGCTGGTAATGTATTCCCTATAATGGCTACCAGTAGAATGGAACGAATATTTCCCCGGTGGATTTTTTTCAGCTTTCGCAACCCTATTGGCAAAAACGCCAGGAAGGAAAAAAAAATACGAAAAGCAGCCACCTGTCCATGAGAATACGACTGCAGTCCTTTTTTCATAAGGATAAATGAACTTCCCCAGAAAAAAGCAAGGAGGATTAAGGTAGCCCATTGCCATGAAGGTTTATGCAGATCAGGTTTTATCATATTATCAGTTAAAAAGGTGTAAAGATAAATTGAAATATGAGATTTCAAAAACAATATATCAATAACCCCAAAATATGCCTCTCTCAACCCCTTGGGTTCTGATAACATTACAAGGAACTGGTAAATTTCTAAATAATCCACGGGATAGTGGAAAGACCCGGCGTGTCTTTGAGGCACAACGGGTCCGGGCGGATGAAAAATTGTTCCATTGTTAAATGGTTGAATTGTTCTATTGGTCTAACCCCGTGGGTTACCTGGAAGATTCAACAATCCTTTTGTAATTCAACCAAAACCCACGGGGTTGAACGATAGAAAATACCCGGCGTGTATTCAAGGCACAACGGGTCTGGACGAATAAAAACCCGGAGGGTTGATATGTTTGTAGCCCGGCATTTATATTAATGAACAGATTACCAACTAACCCCGCGAGTTATCTGGAAAATTCAACAATCCGTTGTAATTGTTGATTTTTTTATATCCCACTAGGGTTAGAACAATGCAACAATTTAACAATTGAATAATGTAAACCTTCATGCACAAAGTGAATAATTAAACAGTAAATCTCCCTCAAAATGCGGCTTCAGTAAACCTCAGCCTTAGCCTCAGCCTCAAAGATGCCTCCTCTCCAGTTCCAAAATCACATCCTGCAGTGTTAGTTCTTTTTCGACTATCATAACCAACATATGGTATATCAAATCTGCAGCTTCATTCACAAACAATTCAGGGTTATTGTCTTTGGCTTCGATCACCAACTCTACTGCCTCCTCTCCCACTTTCTGGGCAATTTTATTCATGCCTTTTGAAAATAGTTTGGCTGTATAAGAACCTTCCGGCATCTGACGCTTCCTTTCGTATAAAAGTTCTTCCAGTTGAAGCAAAAACTGCGGATTTTTCCTTGACTCAGCGAAACAACTGTAATTACCCAGATGACAAGTATTGCCATTGGGCGTGACTTTTACCAGCAGGGTATCCTGATCACAATCAGCAGCTATCTCTTCCACTTTCAAATAATTCCCGCTGGTTTCCCCTTTAGTCCATAATTTTTGTCGGGACCGGCTGTAAAATGTAACATAACCCGTTTCGCAGGTTTTACGGTAAGCCTCTTCATTCATAAAACCCATCATAAGCACCTGACGGGTACTTTTGTCCTGCACAACCGCAGGGATTAAGCCATCCAGCTTAGAAAAGTTCAGCTTCTGCATTTTTTCTTTATAACCTAACTTCGATTCCATTGTTTTTGAGTTTTTGTTTTAAACTATTGATTTCTATTTCTTTAAAGTGAAATATACTGGCTGCCAGAGCCGCATCGGTATTTGTATTTTGAAACAAGTCTACAAAATGTTGTTTTTCTCCGGCTCCCCCGGAGGCTACCACGGGAATACCCAGTGTGCTGCTTAACCGCTTCAGCGGATCAATGGCAAAACCTTCTTTGCGGCCATCATGATTGATCGATGTGAACATAATCTCACCGCAGCCTCTCTCTTCTGCTTCCCTGGTCCATGAAAAAAGGCATTTGGTAGTAGGAACCGAACCTCCACTGATATATACCTGCCAGTCTTTTCCGTTCCATTTGGCATCAACAGCCAGTACTACAAACTGACTTCCAAAGGTAGTGGCAAGCTCATCAAGAATTTGCGGATTTCTGACAGCCGTGGAGTTAATGGTTATTTTATCCGCTCCGGCTTCAAGCAGAGCTCCGGCGTCTTCCACACTACTGACCCCACCACCCACCGTAAAAGGGATGCTCAGGTTTTTGGCTATCCTGCGAACCAAAGGCACCAGGGTTTTCCGTTTCTCTTTAGTTGCAGTAATATCCAGAAATACCAACTCATCGGCACCCTGCTCAGAATAACAGGCACCCATTTCAACCGGATCGCCTACTTCCCGGATATTTTCAAAATTTATCCCTTTTACAGTCTGATTGTTTTTTACATCCAGACAAGGAATGATTCTCTTCGTTAACATGATTCTTTGTTTTTAACCAATTACAAAGCGCTTAGCGCCTATTATTTAAAATTTATACAAGCAATTAATCTCCATTGGTCGCATAAAAAACAAACCAATAAGCTACTGTTATTCAGTATTCTGTAACATTTTCAACTCTTTCAGGGAAACCCGTTTCTCATAAATGGCTTTCCCCACAACTACGGCATCAATACCATCTTTATCAAGTTTCCGGATATCTTCAAGTGAGGAAACACCCCCACTGGCTATCAGTCTTAGTTCAGGAAAAGTTTGTTTCAAATCGAGATATATTTCAAAAGCAGGGCCATCCAACATGCCATCCCTGCTCACATCCGTACACAGTATACTTTTTATACCAAGCTCTGCATAGTTTTTTATAAACTGTTTCATTGTAAAAGTGCTAACACTCTGCCAGCCATTGGTCAGCACCATCCCATTTTTCACGTCAGCGGCCAGTACAAATTTTTCCGGGGGAAACTCATTCAACCAGTTGAACAATTTTCTGGGCTCTTTGACAGCCAGACTTCCCACCACAATATTTTTCACACCAATCTTTATCAGTTTATTCACGTCATCCCGGGTTCTGATTCCACCTCCGGACTGGACAGTTAAACCTGTTTCCCTGATTATTTTCTCAATGATTGTGGTATTCTGAGGCTGTCCAACGCGGGCTCCATCCAGATCCACCACATGGATTGTTTTAAAACCGGCTTTTTTAAACATCAGGGCTACTTTTACAGGATTCTCATAATAGGTTTTGCTTCGGTTAAACTCTCCTTGCTCCAGCCGGATACACCGGCCATTCATTATATCTATTGCTGGTATCACTTCAATCATAAGGCTAAAAAATTTTTAAGAATTTGTGCCCCCACTTTCCCGCTTTTCTCCGGGTGAAACTGGGTGGCGTAAAAATTGTTTTTCTTAAGAGCTGCCGCAAACGGGCCGGAATATTCAGTTTTGGCTATTGCATAATCTCCGTCAGGCACAAAATAGCTATGGACAAAATAGACAAAGGAACCTTCCTCTATCCCTCTGAAAAGATCAGTCCGAAGATCATTTATCCTGTTCCACCCGATATGAGGGATCTTTACCTCTCCCTTAAATCTTTGTACGGCTGCGGGAACCAGACCAAACCCGGTCCCTCCCTCTTCCGATTTTCCGCACATAAGTTGCATCCCCAGACAAATCCCCAGTACCGGTTGGGTCAATTCCTTAATCACCTCTGTCAATCCATTTTGCTGAAGATACTTTATAGTTGAAGGGGCACTTCCCACACCCGGAAAAATTACTTTTTCAGCTTGCCGGATCTCTTTCGGATCTCCGGTAACAAAAGCTTTCACCCCTAACCTTCGTAGTGCAAAATCCACCGACCTGATGTTGCCTGCATTGTATTCAATAATTGCTGTTTTCATAACCTGTTTTTTAAATATTTCCTTTGGAAGAAGGAATAACAGAATCCCCCTCTTCCTGTTTAACTGCCTGTCGTATTGCCCGGGCAAAAGCTTTAAACACCGCCTCAATCTTGTGATGATCATTTTGTCCATTGGACGATAGATGTAGATTACATTGAGCCTTTTCGGCAAAGGACCGGAAAAAATGCTCAAACATCTCTGTTGGCACATCTCCGAGTTTCTCCCTGTTAAAATCAACCTTCCATCTCAAATAAGGACGTCCGCCAAAATCCAGCACACAACTGGCAGTACTTTCATCCATAGGCACATAAAAACCATAGCGACCCAAACCTCTCTTGTTTGAAAGTACTTTGTTGAATGCCTCTCCAAGAGACAATGCTGTATCTTCCATTGTATGGTGCTCGTCCACCCACAAATCTCCTTTAGTTTTCAATTCAATATTCAAATTTCCATGATAAACCAGTTGTTCGAGCATGTGATTAAGGAAACCCAATCCGGTATCTATTTCAGCTTTCCCTGTGCCATCCAGGGAAAGAGTTCCCTTCACTTTTGTTTCACGAGTAACGCGCTCAAACCGAGTAAACCGCTGCCGGGTTCTCAAAAAAAGATAAATTTCATCCCAGAAACCTGTCTCCAAAGAACAATTATTCTGAAGGTTTGACGGCAGTTGATTATCAGCCCCTATTTTTATAGCATTCAGTCCCATATTCTTTGCCAGTTCAACATCAGTAAAACGATCCCCGATCACGAAGGAGTTTTCCCTGTCAAAATCACATTTCAGGTAATGGCTTACCATTCCCGTTTCAGGTTTACGATTAGGAGAAGGCTTATCAGCAGTGGAACGATCAATACATATCTCTTCAAAATCAATCCCTTCATTTTTTAAACTATTCAGCAATTGATCCTGCACCAGATTAAAACTCTTCTCCGGATATTGTTCGGTTCCCAGCCCGTCCTGGTTGGAAACCATCACCAATTTATAATTCAACAATCGGGTTACTTTATACAAATTCACGATAACACCCGGCAGCATTTGCAGCTTTTCTATTGTATCAATCTGCTTGTCAGGTGGTTCTTCTATAATTGTACCATCCCGGTCAATAAACAAGTATTTCTTTGCAGTCATAATTCATATTTACTTAAAGTGTTCATCAACTTGCGGTTTTGCCGGGGAGTTCCCACCGTGATTCTCAGAAAATCTGAGTCTGAAAAAATGGATCGGACTCTGACAATCAAGTTGTTGCTTTTAAGATATTCATAAAGGTTCGTGGCATCATCCACCTTAACGAGCAAAAAATTTGCATCGGAAGGATAAACCCGTTTTATAAAGCCTAACCCGTCAAGGGAAGCACTCAGTTTTTCACGTTCTTCCCGTATTTGAAGTATTTGATGTTCGGTCTTTTTCACACATCGAAGTTTTTCGATGGCAATTTTCTGCGTGATTTGATTCACATTATAGGGACACTTCATCCGGGTCAGAATTTCCACGATTTTCGTTTCGGCGAAAGCCATTCCCAGGCGTAATCCAGCCAGTCCCCAGGCTTTTGAGAGTGTTTGCAATACAACCAGATTGGGATAATATCTCAGCTCGTCAATATATCCTGAAGTCCCTGCAAAATCAATATAAGCCTCATCAATGACCACAATTCCTGAAAATTCATTGAGTATCTTCAAAATTTCAAGCCGCTTCAGAAGATTGCCCGTTGGGTTGTTCGGACTGCATAGAAATATGATCTTGGTACGTTCATCGCATTGTTTAAGCAAATCATCTGCATTAAGCTGAAAGTCATTATCCAGTGCAGATTTCCTCAGAGATACCTGGTTCAAATCTGCCAGCACTTTGTACATTCCGAAGGTAGGATCAATGGTTACCACATTATCCTCTCCGGGCCGGCAAAAAGCACGGATCAGCAGATCAATAATCTCATCACTGCCATTTCCCAGGAAGATATTTTCCCAGTCGAACTGCTTAAGTTCGGCAATCAGAGTTTTCAGCCTCACCTGCAATGGATCCGGATAGCGGTTTAGATCTTTTCCATACGGATTCTCATTGGCATCGAGCATAACAAAATCATTCCCTGCAAATTCGTCACGTGCCGATATATAAGGCTTCAATTTTCTGATATTATCTCTTACCAGCTCTTCTATAGCTTTCATAACAGCTCCTTTTTTCCGGACAGACGAATTTCCACAGCCAGCTTGTGCGCCTGAAGTTCCTCTATATCTGCCATTTTCATAGTTATTTCTGCAATATTTTCCAGGCCCGATCTTTCAGCTTTCTGGAAGGTAATCTTTTTGAAAAACGAATCCATATTGACGCCGCTGTATCCTTTGGCTGCCCCATTCGTAGGCAATACGTGATTTGTGCCGGAAGAATAATCCCCAAGGCTTTCCGGGGTATATTTTCCTAAAAATACAGAACCGGCATTAATCACTTGATCAGCAAGATCTTCAGCTTTTTCACAAGCAAGAATCAAGTGTTCCGGAGCATATTCATTCACCATATCCATGATGCGGTCTTTGCTATCCAGAAGAATCAATTTCGAAGATCTCAGTGAACCCTCTACCAGGTCTTTCCTGGGAAGTTCATTCATTAATTCAGTAACCGACTGATTGACTCTCTCCAGCATTGCTTCTTCTTCAGTCAGGAACAACACCTGGCTGTCGGTTCCATGCTCAGCCTGAGCCAAAAGATCAGCCGCAACATATTCTGCCGGAGTAGAAGAATCAGCTACCACGAGTACTTCCGAAGGTCCGGCCGGCATGTCGATGGCAAGGCCACTGGCATTTACCAGTTGTTTTGCAAGGGTGACATACTGGTTGCCCGGGCCAAAAATTTTATTCACCTGCGGAACACTCTCCGTACCATAAGCAAAAGCTGCAATTGCCTGGGCACCTCCCACCTTAAAAATGGCATCCACTCCGCTGATCATGGCTGCATAAATTATAGCAGGATTAATATCCCCGCTGCTATCAGGTGGAGTGGCAAGAAACACGTTTTTACAACCGGCCAGTTTAGCCGGAACTGCCATCATCAGAACCGAGGAAAAGAGAGGAGCATTTCCCCCGGGAATATAAATACCAACAGATTCAATTGGCACCGGTTTTTGCCAGCAAATAAGACCGTTGCCCATATCAACCTTATTGGTTCGCGGAATCTGAGCATAATGAAATTTTTCAATATTTCCTGAAGCTCTGTTGATAGCCTGTTTTAAATCTTCATTCACTTCTATGGACAGGCTTTTAAAATCATTTCTATCAATCCTTAAATTCTCTACATAGGCATTATCCAGCGCTTTCGTATATTTCTTTAACGCGCGGTCACCATTTTTCTGAACATCTTTTAAAATTTCCTTAACGCTGATCTGAATTTCCTCATCCATCGCTGCCGGACGTTTCAATAATTCAGACCACTTCTCTTTTGCTGGATACTTTACTATTTCCATAATTCCTTATATTAAAAGTTATACAATCATTTTTTCAATCGGTATGACCAGAATCCCTTGTGCTCCTTCCCCCCTTAGTTTATCAATCACATTCCAGAAGTCTCCCTCTCTGAGTACAGAGTGTACTGAACTCCAGCCTTCTTCTGCCAGGGGCATGACCGTAGGGCTTTTCATGCCCGGTATCAAACCTGCTATTTTATCTAATTTATTATTGGGGGCATTCAGAAGGATATACTTATTGTTCCTGGATTGTTTGACAGAATCTATACGGAACAAAAACCGGTTGAGAATTTCTGCTTTTTCTTCAGACAGGCCTTTCTTCCCAATAAGAACAGCCTCTGACTTCATCACCAGTTCTACCTCCTTTAGTCCGTTACTAATAAGTGTACTTCCAGTACTTACAATATCAAAAATGCCATCGGACAAACCGATTCCGGGAGCAATTTCCACTGATCCGTTTATTTCGTGAATATCAGCCTCAATTTTACCGGATTGAAAGAAATCCTTCAGGATTTCAGGATATGAAGTAGCGATTCGCTTGTTCTGAAAAAAATGTATTCCCGGATACTCTACCTCCTTAGGTATTGCCAGTGAAAGACGACATTTTGCAAACCCCAGTATCTTAAGAATATCCACTTCGCTTCGTTCTTCCCGGACTACATTCTCTCCGACAATTCCAATATCTGCCACTCCGTCACTTACATAGCGGGGAATATCATCATCCCGTAAATAAAGTACTTCAAGAGGGAAATTACCAGATAAAGAAAGCAGCTTACGATTGCCGTTTGTTAAGCTAATGCCGCATTCTTTAACCAATTCAAGCGACTTATCGCTCAGCCTTCCTTTTTTTTGTAATGCAATTTTTAATTTTCTCATAATCAATTATTTACAATTTTATAAAACAAAAAAAGGGCTGCAGAAATCTGCAGCCCTCATACTATTCTCCTTTATTATTAGTACATACTACCTCTTTCTACCTGTCATAAGATTTATCCAATGATGATGATGGTGATGAGCAGTATGTACAAGTATATTTTTCATTCTGATTTTTTGTTTAAACTAAAAAAGCCCGCAAAAAATGCAGGCTTTAGATATTTTATCACGCTTAGACATTTTTTGCATTATTCTCCTGTTCCATCCTGATGATGGTGATAAGAGTGCTTTGTATGTCCAAGAATCCTATTCATAATTGTTTGCAATTATAGAGAATTTTCCGATAAAATCCAAAACATATATAAAAAAATTTTAGTATTTGGTACCTTTGCATAAAAGATCTATTTTTCATTTGTTCATCAAAAACTCAATAAAAAGGATATCTCATGGAAACCTATAAAATCTATCAAGCTGGAGAATTCATCACAACAGACCAGGAACTGGAAGTTGAGAATCCATACACCCAAAAAGTTTTTGCTCAAACCTGGCTGGCCGGGCAGAAGGAACTTGAAACCAGCATAGAAAAAGCCAAACAGGTAGAATTAGAAATGAAAAACCTGCCGGTTTATAAGAGATATGAAATATTGATGCAGATTGCACAGGGTATTGAAGAAAGAAAAGATGAGCTGGTCGAGACCCTGGCAAAACAGGCTGGGAAACCTTTAAAATACTCTTTAGGAGAAATCAACAGGGCAATACAGGGATTTACGATTGCTGCCGAAGAATGCAAAAGACTGCCGAAAGAATACATGTCAATTGACTGGACACCAAAGGGAGAAGGTAAAGAAGGTTTGGTAAAATACTTTCCGGTTGGTTTGGTTGCAGGCATTGCCCCTTTCAATTTCCCGATGAATCTGGCGGTACATAAAATAGCCCCTGCTATTGCTTCCGGCAATCCAATCATTTTAAAACCAGCCCGCTCCACACCGCTTTCTGTTCTTCAGCTTGCAGAGATTATTGATCAGACTGATCTTCCAAAAGGTTCTTTTTCTGTTTTACCCATGAACCGGGAAGCGGGTAATCAACTTGTTACCGATGAACGAATCAAAATGTTATCCTTCACCGGTTCGCCTTCGGTTGGATGGAAAATGAAGAAAGATGCCGGCAAGAAAAAAATAGCACTGGAACTGGGTGGAAATGCCGGTGTGATCATTTCAAAATCAGCTGACATTGATAAGGCCGTTGATAAATGCCTGATTGGTGGTTTTGCCTTTTCCGGACAGGTTTGCATTCATACCCAGCGCATCTATGTCCATGAAAGTATTTTTGACGAATTTTCAAACAAATTTACAGACAAAGTAAAAAAACTGAAAGCAGGCGATCCGCTCAAAGAAGATACCGACGTTTCCGTCCTTATTGACCAGGAAGATGCCGACCGGGTAGAAAACTGGGTAAATGAAGCAGTTGAACAGGGCGCCAAAATACTTACAGGAGGCAGTAAAAAAGCAGGTTATTACGAACCAACCATACTAAGCAATACCAAAAATAATATGAAAGTATGTGCCTGGGAAATCTTTGGTCCGGTGGTTACCCTGGAACCTTTTGATAATTTCAGGGAAGCCATCAGACAGGTAAACGATTCCGATTATGGATTACAAGCCGGTGTATTTTCTAATGAACTGAACGAAATGAATGCTGCCTTTGAGCAACTTGAAGTGGGAGGGGTTATTTTAAACGATGTGCCTACATTCCGGGTTGATCATATGCCATACGGGGGACTTAAAAATTCAGGTTTTGGAAGAGAGGGCATAAAATATTCGATTCACGAAATGATGGAGCCCAGAATATTAGTGAAGAATACAGATTATTAATTATTAATCTTTAATCATTTTAAACAATTTTATGGAAATTAAAAATTCAGTTTTTGAAAAAAGTATAACCAGTATCGATCAAATTACCAATACCAGCAAACCGGAATTTGGATTTGTAGGGCGTTCCAATGTGGGAAAATCTTCACTCATTAATATGTTGCTTAACCGAAAAAAACTGGCCAAAACCTCCCAAAAACCAGGTTGTACAAGAACAATCAATTATATAGAAATTAATGACAGCTGGTATATTGTAGACCTCCCCGGGTATGGTTATGCCAAAAGATCAAAGACAGAAAGAAAGAGTATGTCCGGTTTCTTAAAAGAATACATCCTTTATTCAAAAAACCTTCTCAACCTTTTTGTTTTATTGGATGCAAGAATCGAACCCCAGAAAAAAGACTTACAATTTATGGAATGGCTGGGCATTAAGGAGATTCCTTTCAGTATGATTTTTACAAAAATTGATAAAATATCGAGTAATGAATTATCAAAAAATATGATGCATTATCAAAAAGAAATGTTAAAAACATGGGCCTTTTTACCCCCCACTTTTAAAACCTCAAGTGTATCGAAACAAGGCAGAGAAGAGATTCTAAATTATATGGAAGAAATTTTAAAGAGTGTTGATAATTAGTTGACTATTTACAAAAAAAAATAAAAAGAAGTTATATTTTTGCAGCAAAATCATTTTATAAAAATAAGATAATGGATAAAGACTTCTCAAAACCGCCAATTAAATTATTTACAGGAACTGCCTCCCGATTTTTTACAGAAAAAATAGCCAAAGAGGCCAATTTGAATATAGGAAAATCCTCCTTAGTTGAATTTAGTGATGGTGAATTTCAAACTTCTTATGAAGAGACAGTTCGCGGAGCATATGTTTTTATAGTGCAATCAACGTTTGCCCCTACAAGAAATCTTTTTGAACTTTTACAAATGATAGATGCTGCGAAAAGGGCCTCTGCTTATAAAGTGGTTGCTGTCATTCCTTATTTTGGATTTGCCAGGCAGGACAGGAAAGACAAACCCAGGGTCTCGATCAGCTCAAAGTTAGTAGCCAACCTTTTAATGGCTGCAGGTGTCGATCGTGTGATGACTTTAGACTTACATGCTGATCAGATCCAGGGATTCTTCGATATTCCCGTTGACCATCTATATGGTTCCTCTATATTTGCTCCATACATCAAAGAACTGAACTTAGATAACCTTGTAATAGCTGCCCCGGATATGGGAGGAACAAAACGGGCCAATGCGTATGCCAATCATTTTCAGACTCCCCTGGTTGTATGCCATAAATCAAGAGAAAAAGCAAATGTTGTAAATGAAATGACTGTTATTGGGGATGTAGAAGGTAAGAATGTGATTATCATGGATGACATGATTGATACTGCAGGTACCATGACCAAAGCAGCAAACAAAATGGTGGAGCTGGGAGCTAAAAGTGTAAGAGCCATGGCTACTCATGCTATTTTATCCGGTCCCGCGTATGAAAGAATCAATGAATCAAAATTAACAGAAGTAATTGTTACCGATTCATTAAATATACAACCCATCTCGGATAAGATTAAAGTCCTCTCTATAACAAGCATTTTTGCAGATGTTATAAATAAAGTTTATAATTATCAGTCAATAAGTGCCAATTTTATTTTTTAAATTTTATATTTGCAGTCTCAAAAAAAATTAGAATTAAGTATAAGGAAAAAATAGTTGAACAATGAAGTTACTTGATATTAAAGGTTCGTTCAGAGACGATGTGGGGAAAAGAAGTACACATCAACTAAGAAAAAAAGGACATGTTCCTTGTCTTCTTTACAGAGAAGGTAAAGCAATGCACTTTGAAGCTCCTGAAAAAGAATTTTACAACCTGGTTTACAGCCCCGATGTATACCTGGTAAATCTTGACCTTGATGGTGAAAAATACCAGGCAGTGATGCAGGATATTCAATTTCATCCTGTAAAAGATAATATACAGCATATAGATTTTTACCAGGTCATAGAAAAGCATCCATTATGGATGAAAATTCCTGTAAGATTTAAAGGAATTGCTGCAGGTATTCAAGAGGGCGGCAAACAAATCATAAAAATGAGAAAGGTTAAAATCAGAGCCCTTCCAAGGCACATGCCTGACGATATCACAATCGATGTTTCAGCATTAAACATTGGTGATTCAATAAAAGTAGGAGATATCGGATACGAGAATCTTGAACTGCTGGATGATGAAAACTCCGTAATTGTATTGCTCAAGGCTCCTGGTGGCGGTTCTGCTTTTGGAGAAGAGGAAGAAGAACTTGAAGGTGAAGAAGGAGCTGCTGAAGGTGAAGAAGGAACTGAAGGAGCTGAAGGTGAAGCTGCAGAGGGCGCTGAAAGTGAAGAAGGCCAGGGAGAATCATCTGAAAAGGAGAAAAAAGAATAATTTATTTCTCTAAATGAACCGGCCAGGCAAAAAATAGCCTTTTACCCGGAAGTGGCATTGGGCCAATAATAAAAATAACAGATGAAATACCTGATTGTCGGACTAGGCAACATAGGCGATAATTATAAAGAAACAAGACATAATATTGGTTTTAAAATATTGGATGCTTTTGCTGAGGCATCCAATATTTCTTTTTCAGACAAACGCTACGGAGCCATAGCAACTACCAAATTCAAGGGCCGGAACTTCATATTGTTAAAACCTTCCACCTACATGAACCTGAGTGGAAAATCTGTAAGTTACTGGTTAAAAAAAGAGAAGATCCCGATAGAACGATTGCTGGTGATTGTAGATGATGTTTCGATCCCTTTCGGTTCAATCAGACTGAAACCCAAAGGAGGAGATGCGGGACATAATGGCCTGGCCCACATTAACCAGATATTAGGGACAACAAACTATGCCAGAATCCGTTTTGGAATTGGAAATAATTTTCATCCGGGAAGCCAGGTTGGTTATGTTCTATCGGAATGGGAGGCTGAAGAAAGACAAAAGCTGCCCGGACTTATCGAACATGCTGCGGAGATGATTAAAGCGTTTGGCACTATTGGGACGGAACTGACAATGACCAGGTATAATCTAAAATAGACTGTTTGCTTTTTTATGGAACAAGAGGAAGTTAGAATTGATAAATGGCTATGGGCTGTAAGAATATTTAAGACAAGAAGTCTGGCAATGAATGCCTGTAAAAAGGGTCGCGTGCTTATCAACGGTCAACAGGTTAAACCCTCAAAAAGTGTGAAAATTGGTGAGGTGGTGACTGTAAAAAAAAGACCCGTTTTTTACAAATATGAAGTGCTGGGGTTGTTAGCTAAACGCCAGTCAGCAAAAATTGCAGAAGAATACAAAAAGGACATTACGCCAAAAGAAGAACTAACCAAGCTGGAAGCCCAGAAATTACAACCATTTGAAAAAAGAGACAGGGGCGCGGGACGTCCTACAAAAAAAGAACGAAGAATTCTTGACCGGATTAAGAAAAAAGGATTTTAAATGATCATAGCAAAAGAAAAAAAGAAAAATAACATTTCGGAATATATCCTCTATATGTGGCAAATTGAGGATATGATACGGGCCAATGATTTCGATATCGAAAAAATCAGAAAAAACATCATTGAAAAATTTGACCAGCCCGATGTGATCAAAAATGAGATGGTACATTGGTACGAAGATTTGATCAGCAGAATGGAAAAAGAGAATATAAAGGAAAAAGGTCACCTGGGCTTTCTAAATGAAATCATCCGGGAACTGGAAGATTTGCATGAACAATTAATCAAAAATACTGATGAATTAGATTACATTGCTGATTATAACAAAGCCAAATCCAACATTAATGATCTTAAAACCAGGTCGCGCGGAACAACAACGGGTGACATAGAAACTGCACTTCAAGGCTTGTACGGCTTCCTGTTATTAAAATTACAGGGGAAATCAATCAATCCATCTACTCAGGACGCCATCGCTTCCATAAGCACTTTAATTTCACATCTGAGTTATAAATACAAGGAGATCAAACAATAAAAATGCCCATAACTTAATAGCTTATGGGCATTTTTTTATTTTCTTCAGAATTATTTATCGGTCATCAGAGCCTGTCCTGGCAAATAACTCTGGTACGTATGAATAGGTTTAAAAAGAGTATTGTTCTTTTTCCCTTTCACTTTAAACTGTAAAGTTCTTTCCGTGCCGTCTTTCCTGTAGGTTTTAAGTTCAACAGTATTTTCTCCCTCCTCCAACGGAATACGAGAAACATTAATTGAATAAGGCAAAGTCTGCCAGTTCCTGGTATCAGCCTTTTCTGTTGCTGTATTTACTACATTGGCAAGTAAACCCAACATCTCATCCTGTTCTTTAATCACTTCTTCAAGTGCCTTTTTTATGGCAACGCGTAAAATGGCATTGCTTAACTCCCTTATAAGTCTGTCCTTTAAAGTCTTAAACGCTATCTCGTTTACATCTTGAGCCAGTTCCAAATCCATTTTCTCACCATTCCGGTATATCTCGCCCCGCTTATATACCGGCTTTCTCTCAACATATTTCGGAAGGGCCATCTTAAAAAAGCTTAGATTAGAGAGGGCATTTACTTCCTTTGCACTTTTATCACCCATATATACGGGAAAGTTCATTTCATCGTCCCCACTGGATAGATTTACATATCCATCTTTACCACTCATTCCTTTTGTAAATTGAATTACATTTTCATCTTTAATGGGTCCAAAACCATTCAACCAAAGGACAATCAACTCTCCGTTTTCTCTTGGCTGATATTCGTAGTCAATCCCGAATTCCTTTTCATAATAATCCACTTCTTCACTAAAACCTGTTAGATAAGCCGATCGTAAAAGGTCATATTTCAATTGATCAGGTACTGTCATGCTGAAATATTCAGCATAATCCTCTTTATAAGTCTCATACGCATTCCTGTAAGCAATAAAAGCATCATTGAAATTGGCATTGCTTTCATAGATCATTCCCATGAGATAATGAGCGAAAGCATCCCGTTGATATTTATTTTTATGATCATCATATTTGTCATTCAATTCCTGAAGCCTTATGTTTATCCTCCGGCACTC
>CAZWHH010000010.1:0-18112 GCA_964633615.1 uncultured Bacteroidales bacterium
CAATAACGGAGCCTATGTCATCGAAGGCGATTCTGCCACAAAAATATCAAGTGCTCAGGGAGGCTGGAATTTTTTAAAAATACCGGGACATCCGGAGCACATTATTCAGGGTGCATACAATGGGATCATGCGCCTGAAAAAAGTCAATGGTAACTGGAGTTTTGACAAATCTATAAAAGGGTTTAATGAATCCAGCCGGATACAAACATGGGATGACTATGGCAATTTATGGATCACACATGGTTATAAAGGAATATTCAGAATACGTTTGAATGAGGAAAAGGACAGTGTGGTGCAGATAAGCCTTTATAACAGCAAACATGGTTTGCCTTCAAATCTTGGGAACTCTGTATTCAAATTGGATGAAAAAATTTATGCCGCTACTAAAAACGGTATATACAGGTTTGTTTTTTTTGCCGACCAGTTTGAAAAAGATTCCATCCTCTCAGAAAAGATAGGGAACAGGCAGGTAAGCGATTTAAGAAAAGATAAGTATGGAAATTTATGGTATTTTTCAAACTACAGTCGCAACATTGATCTGATCAAAGGGAAAGGGGCTCCCGAATGCTTTAATGATATAGAGGTGCTTCACAAGTTGGAAAACAAATATGTGCCCGCATTTGAACATATCCATGTAATTGATTCCTCCAACCTTTTTTTCGGTACTGTAGATGGTTTTGCTCATTTTAAACCCGTATTCAAAGCAAAAGATTCTGCCCAGTTTATAACCCAGCTGAAAAAATTTACATTCTATTGTAAAAACGATACCATCAATTATTATAATGCCAATAATTCCTTACGTATAAATATTAATAAAATACATTTAAATGAATTAAAGTCTATAAAAATTGATTTTGCTGCAACCTTTTATGAAAATCTGGATCTTAATAAGTTTAGTTATAAATTAGAGGGGTATGATGGAAGCTGGTCAGACTGGAGCAGCAGAACAACCAAAGAATACACTACCCTCTCTCCTGGTGATTACAAATTTAAAGTAAAAGCAAAAAATGTATATGGGAGGGAAAGTAAAGTGACTGAATTTCAGTTTTCGATCCTGCCTCCCTGGTACTTTAGCAACCTGGCTTATATTGTTTATTCATTAATATTGATAGCCCTCGTTTATTTTATAATTAAATTCATAAAGGAAAAAATAGAAAAAGAGAAGAGGGTGCTAAAAGAAAAGCAAAAAGAAGAAATTAAAAAACAACGTGAACATTATGAGCTGGAAAGGCTTGAAATGGAAAATAAGATCATTAAATTAAGAAATGAAAAACTCGAATCGGATGTCAAAAATCAAACAACACAGGTTGAACTAAAAAACAAAGAACTGGCATCTCAAGCAGTAAATATCAATCGTAAAAATGAAATATTGAATTATATTAAGAAGGAACTTGAAAAAGTGAATAAAAAAGTAAATCCTAATGCACAATTTGAATTAAAACTGTTAAACCAAAAAATCAAAGAAGACCTGAATCTTGAAGAAGACTGGAAACATTTCAAACAGTATTTTGATGAAGTACAGGGAGACTTTATTAAAAGATTACAGAACAATTACCCCGAATTGTCTCCCAACGATTTGAAGCTATGTGCATACCTCCGGATGAATCTTTCAACCAAAGAAATTGCTCCCTTCCTGAAAATAAGCCCTCGGGGTGTTGAAATACACAGATACCGGTTAAGGAAAAAACTGGGATTATCGAGGGATATAAACCTTGTAGAATTTTTGTTGAAAATATAACCCATTATACACCAACAACTAAAAATAATTTATTTTTAAAATGTTGTGTAAGAAAAAAGAACAACTCCCAATATATCTGTTTTTTCTTTTTCAAATGATGTGTATTGTTTTTTAATGATGTATGGATGATGTAATCGCTTAAAAGTCTTGATGTGTTTTAATTGCATACGAAAAATTGACTTTTGCTTAACCATTGCTTAACATTGTTATTAAACAAATTTAACATCAGGACCTAATGAAAAATATACTCTTAATAAGTCTGATAATCCATTTTTTAATTCTCACTGGTTGTAATAACAATATACAGTCTGAAAACAGAGAA
The DNA here is from genome assembly GCA_964633615.1 of uncultured Bacteroidales bacterium. Classification (GTDB taxonomy): domain Bacteria; phylum Bacteroidota; class Bacteroidia; order Bacteroidales; family UBA12077; genus JAGXLC01. The sequence goes on from CAZWHH010000010.1 coordinate 2,061, forward strand.
TCAGATCAGAAAATAGACTCCTTAATATCTGTTATGACTTTAGAAGAGAAGGTCGGACAGATGACTCAAATTACACTCTCTCATCTTTTAAAACAAGATTCCACAGGAGTAATTGAGCCATTTCAACTGGATACAGCACGTTTAAAAGAGGCAATAGCAGATTATAACATAGGATCTATTTTAAATTGTGGTGGCCATGCAAATAGTTTGGAAAAATGGAATGAAATAATTTCTGCTATTCAGGATATGGCTGTCAATGATACGAGATTACAAATACCTATATTATATGGAATTGATGCAATACATGGTGCTAATTATACACAAAATGCCACCCTTTTCCCGCAGCAAATAGCACAAGCTGCAACCTGGAACCCAAATATCAGTAAGAACATAGGTACAATCACAGCATATGAAACAAGGGCTTCCGGTATACCCTGGACATTCTCTCCGGTGTTAGGTTTAGGAAGAAAGCCATCGTGGCCACGTTTTTGGGAAACCTTTGGTGAGGATGTCTATTTGGCCGGAATTATGGGAGAAGCTATAACAGAAGGATATCAGGGCAAAAAACTATCAGACGATTCCACAAAAATTGCTGTTTGTTTAAAACATTTTGTAGGGTATTCTCATCCAAACTCTGGAAAAGACAGAACGCCCGCCTCAATACCGGAAAGAGAGTTAAGAGAATATTTTCTGCCGCCCTTTGAAAAAGCTGTTAAAGCAGGTGGAAACACAGTGATGCTGAATAGCGGAGAGATTAATGGTGTCCCTGTCCATGCCAGTAAGTTTATTATTATAGATATATTAAAAGAGGAGTTAAATTTTAAGGGATTGGTAGTGACCGATTGGAGCGATATTAAATACCTGCACGACAGACACAAAGTTGCCAGGACCCAAAAAGAAGCCGTCAGAATAGCGGTTAACGCAGGGATTGATATGAGCATGGTCCCCGAAGACTATACCTTTCATAAGCATCTCGTTGAGCTTGTAAAATCAGGCAAAGTCAGCAAAAACCGAATCAACGATGCAGTGAAGAGAATACTTAGAATCAAAATGAAGTTGGGATTATTTGAAAAGCCTGTTACCCACTATTCTGATTATCCCCAATTTGCTTCAAAAGAATTTTCTTCATTTAATCTGCATGCAGCCGAGGAAGCTATTACACTCCTGAAAAATAAAAATAATCTCTTACCTCTCAGTAAAAATAAAAAGGTATTGATCACAGGTCCTGCTGCTAACTCAATGGCAGCGTTGAACGGGGGATGGACTTATACATGGCAGGGAACTGAAACAGACAAATATATAGAAGAAAACCATACCATTCTTGAAGCCATTCAAAATAAAATTGGTGAAAAAAATATAACATATGTTCCTGGATCAGGATTCAACGAACGTAAAGATATTAATAAAGTTATTCGGGCCTCAGCAAATGCAGACCATATAATTTTATGCCTAGGAGAAAATGCATATTGCGAAAAACCAGGTGATATTAATGACCTCTATATTCCTGAAGTTCAAAAAGAGCTTGCTTTAAAAGCGGCTGCCACAGGGAAACCTGTTACGCTTCTGCTGGTTGAAGGAAGGCCGCGGCTAATTTCTAAGTTTGAAAGTGAAATGGATGCAGTGCTGATGGCTTATCTGCCAGGAAACAGAGGTGGTGATGCAATTGCTAATATACTATTTGGGGATGCAAATCCATCAGGGAAATTACCATTTACTTATCCTAGATTTCCGAATGCTTTGGAAACATATGATCACAAACATACGGAAAATCTTGATCCAGGCAAAAGTCCAACTTCATTTAACCCACAATATGAATTTGGTGAAGGACTTAGCTATACAAATTTTTCCTATTCTGGACTGCAGTTGAGTGATACGGTAATGGAAGGCGATGGAGAAATTGAAGTAATGGTTAAAGTTACCAATAAAGGGAACAGGAAAGGAAAAGAAACCATTATGCTGTTTATCAGCGACCATTATTCCAGCATCACGCCCTCGGTAAAACGATTAAAAAAATTTAAAAAATTACCGATTGAACCAGGAAAATCAAGAACAGTTGGTTTCACAATAAATAGAGAAGACTTGAAATTTGTAGGTTCAGACAATAGATGGAAAACTGAAAAGGGAAGATTTACAGTTTCTATAGAAAATCTAAATCAAGAATTTGTATTAAAATAGATCTCTTTAAAAATAATATATATGAAAAAAGGATTTTTACTACTGTGTACATTGTTGATATCTCTCCTCGCTTTTGGGCAGGAGAGAACTATATCCGGTATTGTTACAGATTCTGCAGATGGAACACCCTTAACCGGTGTTAATATTTATGCAGAAGGAACAAACATAGGTACCACCTCTGGTGTAGATGGGACGTATGAGTTACAAGTGACGGAAGACAAACAAATACTTGTTTTTTCTTTTGTAGGATATTACAGAACAAAGGAGAAGATTAATGGGAGAAGCCAAATCAACGTATCTCTCAAGCCAAAGTCTGAAGCTTTAGATGAAATTGTCGTGATAGGATATGGAACCCAGAAAAAAAGTTTATTATCGGGTGCTATATCAAAAGTAACAAACGATGATCTCACCCAAAATCAATCGCGAATTGAACGATCCCTTCAGGGTAAAACTGCAGGTGTAAATATCATGCAGGAATCGGGAGCACCCGGGGCAGAATCAACTATCCGGATTCGTGGAACAGGAAGTAACAGATATACAGAACCGCTTTTTATTGTTGATGGAATGCGGACAGATGGCATGGGCTATCTGAATCCTAATGATATCGAATCTATTGAAGTTCTGAAAGATGCCGCTTCCGCAGCTATCTATGGTGCAGAAGGAGCAAACGGAGTGGTATTAATAACAACAAAATCAGGAAAAGGGGAAAAATCGATTATTAACTATAATTACAATTATGGTTTTCAGGAAGCGGTAAATTATTTTGAACCCATGAATACGGATGAATATGTCTCCTATTTTAGAGATGGCCGCCGCCATGAAATAATATCGCAATTCCCACCGGGGACAGAAATACCAGAGGATCTCATGAAGAATTTAATTGATAATGCCTACCCTTTTTCTGCAGATACACTCGGAAAAGGAACAAACTGGATGAATGAAATTTTTCAGCTGGCCCCAAAGCAACAACATCAACTTTCAATACAAGGAGGAACAGACAAAACAAATTTATTCGCTTCTGCATCCGTTCTGGATCAAGATGGTATTGTAGGTGGAGAAAAAGCTAATTTTAATCGCGTTACCACCCGACTAAATGTAAATCATGAGGTGAAAAAATGGTTAGATATTGGCAGTAAAATTTCATATACCCACCTAAAAAGAAGAGATCTAAATGAAAATAATGAATTTGGAGGAGTAGTCAGTAATGCCATAGCTATTGATCCTATAACTCCTGTATACGTAGATGCCATTGAAGATTTACCTAATCAATACCTGGATCAGATATATGCAAATTTTAATGATATTGAGAATTCCTCTTTGAAAGCACCAGGCGACAAAGGCTATTATGGGATGTCCAGGTATGTTCAGAATGAAATTGTTAACCCTGTAGCTCAGATAAACAACGATCATGGAAGATGGTCCCAAGATAAATTAATGGCTGGTTTTTATGCAGATATCGAACCTATTGAAAACCTGCATATTAAATCAACTTATGATATTGATCTTTCATATGGAAATTATTCATACTGGATACCTAGGTATTACTACCATTCTGTTAACTATAATTACAGAAACAGCACCGGAAAATCAACACAAAGGTGGTTTTCCTGGCAGTTTGAAAACATAGCAACCTATAAAAAAAGTATTGGTAATCATTCAATAGATGCAATGGGCGGAATAAGTGCCAGAGAAGAAAATTACTCAAGTCTTAGTGGCAGAGGTGAAGTATTACAGGAAGAAAGCTGGAACTTTGCTGTGTTAGATGCTGTTTTAAGCGACACAACAAGGGCTGCAGCTGGCGGTATTCGAAGTAAAATACGGCTTTTTTCATACTTCGGTCGTCTACAATATAATTTTAACGAAAAGTATCTGGTAAATACCACTCTTAGAGCAGATGGTTCCTCTAAATTAGCCAAAGGGAACAAGTTCCGCTATTTCCCTTCAGTGTCTCTTGGATGGGTAGTTTCCAAAGAAAAATTTCCCCTGCCCGATATCATTAATTTTTTAAAACTTCGTACTAGCTGGGGGCGCAATGGATCAATCAGATCTCTTAATAACTTCGAGTATGTTTCTACCATAGTAAGCAATGAAGAAGCAAGCTACTATCTGAGTGGCGGAACCAAACTCACAGGTTCAGAGCCAAGCCAATTGGCTAATCCAGAGCTGGTTTGGGAAACGAGCGATCAAATTGACATTGGTTTTGACCTTTATCTTTTGCAAAACCAGATAACAATATCTGCTGATTACTTCAGAAAAAAAACAATAGACCTTATTACAGAAGGACCTGTAGCCTATTATCTCGGTAATGATAAACCCAGTTATAATGCAGGTGATGTTATTAATCAGGGACTGGAACTTGAATTAGGGCTGAAAAAGAAAACAGGAAATTTCTCATATGATATCAATGCGACCGTTTCGTACTTGAAAAATGAAGTTACATATATTGGCAATAAAGCATCAGTATTGACAGGGGCTAACTTAGGAACACTCGGAGCAATAACAAGGTCTGAAGAAGGGAAACCCTTATGGTTCTTCTACGGTTACGAAAGTCTGGGTATTTTCAAAAGCCGCGATGAAGTTAATTCTTATACCAATAGTGAGGGCGATTTGATACAACCCAATGCTATTCCCGGCGATATAAAATTTAAGGATATTAACGGAGATGGTAAGATAAGCGAAGACGATAAGACTATGATCGGTAATCCTCATCCCAAGTGGACTTTCAGTCTGTCAAGTAACCTAAAGTATAAAAATTTTGACCTGAATCTCTTTTTTAACGGCCGGGCCGACGTAGACGTCTATTTCGGGGCCCACCGAACAGATCTTAACCTGAACAATAAACCAGAGTTCTTTTATAAGGAGGCCTGGACAACGGAGAATACTGATGCAGATTTCATGAGAATGACTGCAGGTGACGGAAACAACAATTTTTCTCACAACAGCATGTTTGTGTTCGATGGGTCTTTTATTCGTCTGCAAAGAGCAGAACTGGGTTATACCTTACCTCAAAGATTAACCAACAGAATAAACATTGGAAAACTAAGAGTTTATATTGCGGGTCAGAATATTTTTCTTTTAACAAAATACCCCGGGGATCCGGAAATTGGAGACACAGGATATGGAGGAAGAAGTATTGGTGTAGATCGTGGACTATATCCCAGAGCAAGAATATTTAGCGTAGGGGCTAACCTTACCCTTTAAATAATAAAAAAATAATGTGTTATGAAAAAGATATTTATATTTATTTTAATTGCTGTTTTCTCAGGTTCTTGCACAGAAGACTGGCTGGAATTAGAACCTGTAGGAGAAAAATTTGAATCCAACTATTACCAATCGGAAGAAGAGATTTTCAAAGGATTGGTATCGGCCTATTCCCTGCTTCAGGTCAAATATTACAGTGGCTGGTCTTCCTACTACTTTTTAGCAAATTTTCCCAGCGATGACGCTGTTGTTGTAGGTGGCGGGCCAGGAGATCGTCCTGAATATCACGAAATAAGTAATTTTCAAACCGCACCGACAAATCCAGCTTTATTACAGTTATGGAGAAGAAATTACTATGGTGCATACAGGGCAAATGTGGTGATAAATTATGCCGATCCTGAGGCATCTCAAAAATCAAGGGAATATGTTGCCGAAGCAAAATTCTTAAGGGCTTATTACTACTTTGAACTTATTAGGTTCTTTGGGTCCGTTCCATTAATTACTGGCATTCTGAGCCCTGACGAATATAATCAATCCCAGGCACCCGGTAATGAAATTTTTGCACAAATTGTTCAGGACTTGACCGATGCTATTCCGGATTTACCATTAAAATCATCCCTCTCCAGCAATGAACTTTACAGAGCAACCAAAGGAGCAGGAAGATCTTTATTAGGCAAAGTCTATCTATTTATGGGGTCTCCATATTATCAGCAACGTTATGATTTACCCAAAAGTGCAAACAATTATTATTCACTTGCTGCGAGCCAACTTGAAGAGGTCGTCATTTCTACGGAATATGATTTAGAACCAAATTATGATGACATCTGGCAATACAGTCACGAACATGGAATAGGATCCATATTCGAAATCGAATATGCCAATATTGACCGTGCCGGTTCCTGGGAAAACGGGCGTGTGAATGGAGGAAATATTGATGTGCAAATGTCTGGTCCCCGCGGAATATCAACAGATACACTGCTGGCTGGCTATGGCTTTGATATGGTAACAGAGGATTTAATTTCCGCTTATGATGCTGAAGGCGATTCAGCCCGTAAATATGGAACAGCTTATGGCGAAACTTTTCTTAATGAAATAGGAGCTACCGATTGGGAAAAAAATGAAGGTTACACAGGATGGTTCAGTAAAAAACGTGCACCCTGGGCACACATAACCTCAGAGGTTGATCTAAGATGGAACTTTGAAACAAATGAACGCATTATAAGGTATGCCGATGTACTGCTAATGTGCGCTGAAGCATACCTGCAATCCGGTACAGGGGATCCCAAACCGCTGGTTAATAAAGTCCGTACAAGAGCTTCTTTGGATTCTCTAACAACTGTTACACTCCAGGACATCAAGGTGGAACGCAGATTAGAACTCGCCATGGAAGGACATCGATTCTTCGACCTGGTAAGATGGGATGATGCCTCCTCTGAACTGGGTTCTCTGGGATTTATTGGCGGTCTGCACGAAATAATGCCAATACCCCAGGAGGAGATAGATAACTCAAATGGAAAATTAACTCAAAATAATAATTACTAATCTAAAATTAATTTTAACTAAAATTCTATGCTATGAAAAACTTTTTACTAACTATTTCTTTTATGTGTGCACTTATCATAAGTGCAGCAGCGCAACAAGACACACTTGTTGATTTTGAAACAGTTCAGGACCCATTGGTTGAACCTTTTGACTTAGGTTCCTATGAAAGTGCTGTGGCAGATCCTGAGGATGCTACCAACCATGTTGCTAAAGTCGTTAAAGGATGGCAATTCTGGGGAGGCATAAACCTATTCTTTGGAGGCAACCTTGATTTTACCGGAAGTGATGATCAGATATCTGTAGATTTTTACACAGATGCAGCACCGGCGAATGATACCCTGACATTTACAATACAGTTATTTAATCGGTTTGGATTGGGTGTTGAAACGGTTCAGGTGGATACGTTTTATATGACCTCAGCCGATCCAACCAACAATACCTGGAAAACCATTGATTTTGATCTTCCTGATACCATCAGTAATAATGGAAATTACAATCAAATGGTGATATTTTTCGGGTGGCAAGCTGTAGTAGAAAATGATATTGTCTATTTTGACAATGTTTCAGTACCTGGTTATACTCCTTACGGAAATACGGATGTTACCTTCAACATTACAGACAAATTTAACAGTGCTACTAATGTGAAACTTTATATTGATGGTACAGAGGAAAGCCTTACACAAACAGACAATCTTTATCACACTACTGTGACTTTAGCGCCATACAATATTACCGTAGGGGAATCACAAGGCATCTATGAAATTGTTTACTCTTATGTAGCAAATGATAGCACTATTAACGACACTACGAGTTTGGTTGTTGGGAACTCATCAGGAACGCAGGAAACCCAAAAACTAATTATAGTTGAAGAACCGGAAGATGGTACAATGACAGCAGCTGATGTTGGTGATACTCCTCCAACAATTGATGGTCAAATCGGAAATGGCGAAGTCTGGGAAAACGCCGACAGACATTTCTTCCAGAAACGCGACTGGTGGGGTTCTCCAACAGGTCTGTATGCCTATTTTAAAATGATGTACGATACTGATAGTGTTTATATTCTAACCTATGTTGAGGATAATACTCCATTTAATGATGGAGCTAGTCCATGGGAAAACGATAATGTGGAATATTTCTTTGACATGGATCAGTCTGCAAGTCAAGGTTTTGACAATAACGACTGGCAAATACGTGTTATAAGAGGCATCGCCGACTCACTGTCTGGTTCTGCTAATGTAGATGCTGCATTCGAAGATGCGGTTAATTATGCACAAGGTTCACACGGCGGAGATTATCCTGGTTATATCGTTGAAACAGCTATCCCATGGGTTGAACTTTCAAGTGCTTTCGTACCTCTTTCAACCAGTGAATTTAACTTTGATATTATCGTAGCAGATAATGCTGACGCTGCTGGTGGTAGAGAATATCTAATTTCCTGGAATACTCAAGCAGATGTGAATTATCAGAGTACAGAACATTACGGAACAGTTACTCTTGGTGGTGACTCAGGAGATGATCCTTCAGGCATCGAGACACCAGAGGCGCTGAAAAACGTCAGGATGTATCCAAACCCAGCCAAAGAAGTAGTGACACTGGATAACATGGAGGATGTTAAATCAGTTAGTGTTTCTAACATATTAGGAGCCAGGCTTAAAGAAGTTCCGGTTACCAACAAGAGGATGAATCTAAATATTGAAGAATTCTCAAGTGGTATTTATATTATAATTTTCCAGGATAACCAGGGAAATAAAAAAGCGCTTAAATTGCTCAAAGAATAGACAGGGCTAATTTTTTCAAATAATCAGTTATTAAAGGTCGCCTGTTACTTAAAGCAGGCGACCTTCTTAACCAAAAATCTATGAAAAAACATTTCTATTTAATTTGTTTGCTTCTTTTATCTCCTCTTTTATCCCTTTCGCAATATGATATACTGGTATGGGCTGATGAATTTAATTACACCGGATTACCCGATTCCACAAAATGGTCATACGATGTAGGAGGCCATGGCTGGGGAAACCAGGAATTACAATATTATACAAACAAACGATCAGAAAATGCGAGAGTAGAAAACGGGAAACTTATTATTGAAGCCCGCAAAGAATCCTACGAAGGAAACGACTATACCTCTGCCCGACTGGTTACCAGGAACAAAGGAGACTGGGCTTACGGAAGAATAGAGGTTCGGGCTAAATTACCTGCAGGAACAGGCACCTGGCCGGCAATCTGGATGCTGCCTACAGAATGGATTTATGGTAACGGCGACTGGCCGGATGTCGGAGAAATTGATATCATGGAACATGTAGGGCATAGGGAAGGTTATATCCATGGAACCATTCATACACACGACTTCAACCATATGGATGGAACCCAGCAGGGCGATGAAATATTTATAGGTGATGCTGTTGATACTTTTCATGTTTATGCCATTGAATGGACAGAAAACAAAATAGAATGGTATGTCGATAACATCAAGTATTTTACTTTTAATAACAATGGTGATGGCTGGTCAGCCTGGCCTTTCGATCACCCTTTCCACTTAATAATGAATATTGCCGTTGGGGGTACATGGGGTGGTGAACAAGGCGTTGATGATTCAATATTTCCACAAAAAATGGAGTTAGATTACGTCCGTGTCTATAAAACCAGCAATCAACTAGGTGGATTAATAAATGGCCCTGGCGAATTAGTACCCTCAGCAGGGGATGTGAAATTCTCACCAAAAATTCTAAACGGATCAAATTACCAGTGGACGATTCCAAATGATGCGAATATTACCGAACAGGATACCGCTGGTAATTTATCTGTTAATTGGGGCTGTCAGGGAGGAGATGTGATTTTATCAACCGAACTGAATGAAAATACTTATACAGATACCCTGGCTGTATCAAAAAAAGATATCCGGATACAGGGTGATTATTTCTGGAACAATGAAAATACCTCATTGAATTTTTTTTTGGATAGCATGCATTCTACTAATTATCAGTGGACTGTTCCCGATGGTTCAACCATTGTTAGCGGACAGGGAACAAACTCTTTAGTAGTTAATTGGGGGCAGTCAACTGACACGATTGGGATCCATATAGAGAATGCATGCTTATCTAAAAATTTTGAACGTAAAATACTCAGTCCCAATGCTCAACATCCCTACCCTGATCCCTTTGCCCCGCATCAAATTCCAGGAACCATTTTTTCTGTTAATTATGATTATGGCGGTGAGGGCCTGGCCTACCATGATATGGAGTCAACCAACCAGGGCAATGGCATACGACAGGAAAATGGCGTAGATACAGAATATAAGGAGCCTGACGGGAATGTGGGTTGGTTTGAGAAAGACGAATGGCTGGAGTATACAATTGAAATAAAAGAAACAACATGGGTAAAGGCAAATTTTCGGGTAGCTTCCCTTGGCGGCGGAGGACCATTAAGGATATTAATGAATGAAGAGATAAAATTAGATGAAGTTCAGATACCTGATACTGAAGGATGGGATAATTTTATTTCTCACGAAATGGGCACATTTATGGTCACACCCCAGGATACCCTGATGCGCATTGTAGCTTTGGGCAGTGGCTCTAATTTAGGTAACATGCAATTTGATGAAGTAGAGGTAACAGGAATCAAAGAAACAAAAGAATTCAACAAAGTAGAAATTTTTCCAAATCCTTTTCACTCCCACTTGAATATTCAAAGCAAAAACAAAATGATTTCTTTGGAAGTTTGGAATATTCAGGGAACAAAAATAAAAGAGATAAAATTCTCAAATGGAATTAACAATTATAGAATGAATATGGCTGGTTTATCAGATGGAATTTTTTTGATAAAAATAGGAACCACAAAAAATCAGATTATTAACAAACGAATAGTAAAAATATAGTGTCAGCTGGATTAAAAATAGAAAATAACAAAATATAGGCTGGAGTTGAAAACTGTCGGCAACTATTATTTTTAGTTTACACGTTTTATCTGAATCAGGCAGAAGTCAATTTTCTATTATGTTTTATGACAAGTGGATAAAGGAAATTTCAGTACCTGTCACCGATGGGTGAGAAAAATCGTTTACTATTGATTCAGGGAAAGCTTGTTTAGAAAAAGAAAGAAGCATGACGATGATAAAAGCTAGGATTGGAGGCTTCAAACTTAATTATATTGAGACATTTTGATATATATAATATAAGAGGCAGAGTCTATAATCTTCATTTCAGGGAAGAAGAAAATCAACTGTTTTTTCTTCTGAAGCAAGCGAAACAAGTATTCTAATTATCTGGGTATAGATAAATTTTATAAAACGCTCTAAGGAAAATTTTTTTATATGAAACTGACACAAAATAATTTTAACTTACAGCAAAGGTTCTTCTTATTTATATTGCCGGTTATAGCTATTATTTTAGTAATAGCTAATATTATTAACTTTCAACAAGCAAAAAGCGGGAACCAGATTTTGACCCAAGAAGCCAGAGAATTATATAAAAAGCAAATTTTTGCTTTTATAGTGACAGATAAAGGTAAATTACTAAAATATTCGGCTTTTGAAAGCACGAATAATACTTTAGAGAATATTAATAATTTGGATCAAACGGATAATAATTTAAAAAGGAAGCTTGAAGAAAGGAATAGTTTCCAATTCAATGCAACGCTGGGTGATAAAAAGTATTTAATTTACATGAAACCAGTAACGGATCCAAAAGGATTGGATTTTGTTTATCTTGGACAAGCTTTTCCTAAAAAACAAATCCTGCCGTCCGGTTCTAAAAACAAAAGTTTTATATGGTTTAGTTCACTTCTGGAGTTATTGTTAATCTGTGCTCTTTTTTGGTATATGACCAGACAATTAGTCAATCCGATAAAGTCATTCAATAAATTTATGGAGAATATGGCTATAGGAAATATTGACCTTTCCGAGAAATTCCAAACAAGAAAAAATGGTATTTGGTCAAGGATGGCTGATTCACTGAATCGTTTTTTGGAACATTATAACGAGAAAATTCAGTTTATCTCAAAAATTGCCAATGGCGATACAGATGTGACCCTGGAACAGAGAAGTGAAAATGATAAATTAGGTCAAGCCTTGCTTCAGGTCAGAGATAGCCTGAAAGAAGCAAAAGAGGAAAAAAAACGTCGAGAAATAGAAGAGAAGAAAAGGAGATGGGCAAACGAAGGAATTGGGAAGTTTGCAGATTTACTCCGTCAAAACCATGAAAATATGGAGGATTTAAGCTTTTCTATCATTAGTAACCTGGTTCAATACCTCGATGCTAACCAGGGAGGTTTATTTCTTCTGAATGATAATGATCCTAATAATATTGTTTTTGAACTAAAAGCTGCATATGCCTACAATAGAAGAAAATACTACGATAAGAATTTTAAACCTGGAGAAGGATTGGTTGGAACCTGTGCACTTGAAAGAGAATACATTTACATGACCGATATACCAAAGGATTATATCAAAATTACCTCGGGATTGGGCGATGCAAATCCAGAAAGTCTGTTGATTGTTCCTCTTCAAACGGATGAACAGGTTGAGGGCGTAATGGAGATAGCATCTTTCAGGAAACTGGAAACCTATCAGATTGATTTTGTGATAAAGGTGGCTGAAAGTATAGCTTCCACCATCTCATCTGTAAAAATTAGTATGAAAACCAATCATTTGCTGCAAAAATCGCAACAACAGGCCGAAGAAATGGCTTCGCAGGAAGAGGAAATGCGCCAGAATATGGAAGAAATGCAAGCTACCCAAGAAGAATTGTCGCGTAAAATGAAAGCAAATGAAGAAATGCATGAGCAACTATCCCTTGAGAAATCGCTCCTGGATGCTGTAATGAACAACTTGCCTGATTATATTTATTTTAAAGACAGGGATAGTAAGTTCATTAGAGTTAGTAAATCAATGCTGCCCCTTTTCCCGGTTGAAAACATTGAAGATATGATAGGAAAATCTGACTTTGATTTTCATCATCAGGAGGCAGCAAGAGAAATGTATGAGGAAGAACAGGAGATTATTCAGAATGAAAAGGGGTTTCAGGATAAGATTCAGCATGAAATCACAGAAACAGGTAAAGATCAATGGGTATCGGTAACAAAATTGCCGCTTTACGATCCGGAAGGTAAGCTGATGGGAACTTTCGGAATATCTAAAGATGTTACACGGTTCAAAAAACTGGAAATACAATTAAAACAAGAAAAAGATAATACAGATAATGAAGAGACTAAAGAGGATTAAAAACAAAGGTATTATCTATCTTTAAATCATGTTCTTAATAGTTGAACACATAAATATATTTAATGATAGCAATTTTTATTTATCATAAATCCTAAAAAAATTTTAAACATGAAGAATAAAAAAACTTACAACAGAGGCTATGTAATCTTAATAGCCACCATTGCAGCTTTTGGTGGATTACTTTTTGGTTTTGACACCGGTGTTATCTCAGGAGCACTCTTGCTAATTAAAAATGACCCTGAATTAGTTCTGAACGGTGTAACTCAACTCTCTGAAAGAACACAGGAGTGGATCGTTAGCATTACAGTGCTTGGTGCTGCAGTCGGTGCACTGAGCAGTGGCAGGATAACAGATATTTTGGGACGGAAAAAAGTGTTGATCATCACGGCCTTTATTTTTGCAGTGGGCTCTGTAGGTCTTGCTTTGGCCAGCTCCGTTGCCCTGCTCATTATCTGGCGTCTGATCATTGGCATCGCCATTGGTGTGGCTTCTTATACAGTTCCATTGTATATTTCCGAACTTTCTCCGACACATGTTAGAGGGGCTCTTGTGTCTATCAATCAACTTGCCATTACGGTCGGTATTTTTGCATCTTACCTTGTGGATTTAGGTTTTGCTAATTTTGAAGATGGATGGCGCTGGATGTTTCTAGTGGGACTAATCCCTTCACTCATACTTGGTATTGGGATGTTCTTCCTTCCCGATTCTCCCCGATGGCTGATGACATATAAAGGAGAAGATAAAGCACGAAAAGTGCTGGATAAAGTAGGTGAAGCTAATAAGGAAGAGGTTCTGCAACAGATCAAAGCGAACATTAAAGCAGAAAATAAAGAAGAAGGTTCATTAAGTATACTAAAAGCGAAATGGGTCCGTCCGGCTTTGCTAATAGGGATTGGAATTATGCTTTTTCAGCAATTTACCGGGATAAATACCATCATTTATTATTCCCCAACCATATTTGAAATGGCTGGTTTTGGTGCCGATGGTGCGAATGCAGTATATGACGCTATTCTTCCTGCACTTCCCATAGGCCTGGTCAACGTTTTATTTACCATAGTTGCCATTTACCTGGTTGACAAATGGGGGAGGAAACCGCTCTTATACCTGGGATTAAGCGGTATGATTATTGCGCTTGTTGCCCTTGGTATTGGGTTTACTTTCCAAAACTCATTAGGCGATGCTTTGAAATGGATCTCTTTTGTTAGTATGATCATTTATATCCCGTTTTTTGCCATAAGTTTAGGTCCTATTGCCTGGTTGCTTATTTCTGAAGTCTATCCGACTAAAATCAGGGGACTCGGTATGAGTTTGGCTACTATGGTGAACTGGGTCACTAACTTTATTATTGCCAACACGTTTCTTTCTCTTGGTAAAATTACAACCGGTGAAATGCCAAATCCGGCAGGTGAAGGGACCCTTGTCAACCCTGGCGGTGCTTTCTTTATTTATGCTATCATCGGGGTGTTAGGTCTTCTGTTTGTCTATTCTTATATTCCCGAAACAAAAGGGCATTCTCTGGAAAAAATTGAGGAACACTTCCTGAACGGGAAACATCCACGGGATTTGTAAGAGAGGAATATAAATTGAGTATAAAATTACGGACACTACGAGCGACGTTTATTAGACCCGTATTCTAAGGAATTTTTGTTGATATGCAGGAAGGGGAATGAGTGATGATACTTGCGGTTGCAGTTGAAGGCAGGATTCCTGCCTTCAACTGCTGCCACCTAATTATAACTCTTTGTCTACTATCTACTATGTGCTCACGTAAAACTATCCATTTCCAGGCTCAGATTCTGATGGGCCATGGCCATTAGGCTTCGTGCACTCACACCATGTGGACAGGCAGCTTCGCAATGACCGGGACATTTCAGGCATTGTTCTGCTTTTTTCCCGGGTAGTTGGGCGTAGAGTTTCATGGCTTCTTTTTCATTTTTCTTGTTCTGGTAATAATAGTTGTAACGGAGAATATGATTCACAGGCAGATTGTGTGGACAAGCCTTTTCGCATTCGTTACATCCAATGCGGCAGTTGAGAAAACCAAAATGTTCCTGGTAGTCATTCAAAAGTCCGGCCTGATTTCTCTCAAGCTTTTGTCCTGAGAGTGCCAGGAATCGCTCCGCCTGTTCAAGGTTTTTAACATCAAGGCAAACGGTATGGGCCTTTGGATTTGAGAGCACATATACAATAGCTGCATCAACCAGCTCCTTGTCTTTTACTGCTCCATAGGATTTGAAAAAATTTTTAGCTTTTTCTGCTCTCTCTTTGTAGCGGTTGAGGTAAGCGTAGTAATCTTCACCGGGGTCTTTGCCCTGTTCTTCATATTTTTTGATGGCTTTTTCCAGAATATTATAAATCATGACCGGGCTGGATTTCATTATGGAAGTCCCAATATTCTTTTTCTCGCATGCTTCGAAGACTCTCCCGGCCATTTTAGAATTGACAAAATTATAGGTCATCAGAAAAACATCGAACCTGCCGTCGTCGGCTGCAGTAAGCAGGACTTTTTCGAGTGATTCCTCGGGGAGTTTATACCAGGCACTGCCATGACAGGATACACCTACGGACTTCACTCTTCCTTCAGCCTTGAGCTGTTTCATCCCTGCATGAAAAGCTTCGTCTTTAACAATACGCGAGTTATCAGCACTATGAATCATCATACAATCCACATAATCTGTCTGCAAACGCTCCAGGGCTTCACGTGTCATCCTGACCACCTGGTCCTTACTTTCAAATTTTTCATCAACATAAAGTTTGCTGTTGATAAAGATTTTTTTGCGGTCATAATCTTTTAAAACCTTACCAATTAGCCTTTCATTGTTACCATTGCCATAAGTATGACCGGTGTCTATGAAATTTACCCCTGAGTCGAGCATGGCTCTGAGAACAGTTTCACTACTTGGTGCTCCGGATGCGA
>CAZWHH010000011.1:0-2175 GCA_964633615.1 uncultured Bacteroidales bacterium
AAATGAAAAGTGAATTCTCAATTTATCAATTTTTGTCATGTACTTAGAAATTTTTTCTATATTTTTTAAGATCAAATCCTAACCGTTAAGTAGGCATGCTAAAGGATTTCTCTTATTCGTAGTCTCCTTAATGTCTTTAATATAAAGAATTACTTTTAAAATTCATAGCGTGTAAATGTTTTTTAAAACATATAGAAAAAATTTACATGTTCATGTATTTGCTATAATTTTGATTTTTCAAGTAATACTTTCATTTTTAAAACTTATAAAATTCTTTAAGATGAATTTAAAAATTATTGGATCCCTGTTATTATTTCTTTCTCCTTTATTTTGCCTTAGTCAGGAAGAAGATATTATGCCTGATATAATACCAGAGCCAAATGCCATGAGTATGCAAAAAATAGTTGACTTTCCCGCTAATCATAATTCTGGTGCTTCTCAGGTAAATATTCCTATATATAAAACTAATTCAGGAAGTTTAGAAGTTCCAATAAGTTTAAATTATCATGCAAGTGGTATTAAAGTGGAGCAAAGAGCTTCTCATGTTGGATTAGGTTGGACATTGAATGCTGGTGGTTTAATTACAAGGACAATACGTGGAAATCCTGATGATGGCTCATCTAAAGGCTTTATTTTTGCTGAAAATGAAAATACAGTTAGTTATGCTAGGACCTTAGATCATTATGATTTACATAGTATGTGGGATGGAACTCAGGATTACGAACCAGATGAATTTACTTTTAACTTTCAGGGATTAAGCGGAAAGTTTTATTATAATCAAGAAGAAGATAGATTTGTTTTCAAACCCTTGAGAAAAGATATAAATATTACTCCATACTATAACACAGATAAATACATAGTCGGATGGAAACTTGTAGATAAAAATGGGACACAATATTTTTTTGGCACTAATAATGTTAACGATACTATCAGTGAAATAAAAATCAGACAACCTTTTAATCTTAATGCAGAAACTAAAAATTTGACAGGTAATAATTTTATAGAACCGTCAAAAAAAGCTTATACGAGTTGGTATCTAAAAAACATTATAAGTTCTGATAAAAAAGATACTATATCATTTGAGTATGAAGAAATACTTGTAAAAACAGTAAATAAAATAAGAGAAGTAGAAACAGTATATTACAATGTTTATTATGATTCCAGGGAGAGTAAAACGGATGAACGTGTATTAGAGTTTATAAAAAAAATAGAAACTCAAAAGTTACTTAGAAGAATAAATTTTAATAAAGGTTATATTGAATTTCATAATAACAAGGAACGGAATGATATTGAAGGTGGAAAGGGTATATCTGAAATAGTTATAAACAATAAAAAAAACGAATATATTAAAAGCTATTGTTTTTATACCTCTTATTTTAAAAGTCCATCGCTTTCATTAGATTTACCTCTTAAAGATTACAATGATTCAACCCGACTTAAAAGACTAAGACTAGATTCATTAAGAGAAATTGGAGATAATGAAGTAAAGGGTAAAAAATGGACATTCAATTACTATAATAAATACCCACTTCCAGACCTTTTTTCTAATTCACAGGATTTTTTGGGCTATTATAATGGGATCAACAATGAATCCTTGCTAACAAGATATCAGGTTTCTCCCGAAGGATTTCCAATTTATTTAGGAAATTCACAAGTTAATAGATCTGGTAGTATTAATTTTGCCAAGATGTGGAGTTTAAAAGAAATTTTATATCCAACTGGAGGTCGGAAACAAATTATCTATGATCAACATAAGATTGCTAATGAGCCAGGAAGCGGTGCAGAGAATATAAATGAATTTACATATAATGAATATGTTAGCCTTTCAAAAAAAGATTCTTTCATGGCTGGTGTATATAGAAAAGAATTTACTATTTCTGGGAATGAGCCAGTAAGAGTTGATTGGTACGCAAGTATTGTATGTGAAGAGAACACTACCCCAGGAGATGAAATGACTTTAGGATGTAGCCATAATATTGGAGTTAATGGAATATCTGAGGGGACAGGAGGTTTTGCAATTCCGGACGGTTCCGGATGGACTATGCTTAATCCTGGTAATTATGCACTAGCTGCAATAGAAAATGATAATTCTGGAGAATTTGCAGTTAATTTAACCATAACCTATGATAGTACGGTAGTAGATACAATTGATGGCCTATCAGATAACAACGGTAA
>CAZWHH010000011.1:2185-17093 GCA_964633615.1 uncultured Bacteroidales bacterium
GATGTAGAATAGATTCAATTATTACAAAGAATTCAAGTGGAATAGTTGAGAAAAGTAAATCCTTTCAATATGTTGATCAGAATGGTATATCAAGTGGTCGTCTGCTTCATCCTTTAGAATATTTGTCTATCCATGTTGAAGATTTATATGAAATATCAGAAGAGACCGTTGATCATTCTTATCGTTATGATTATAGTTCTTCAGGTATTTTTTCTACAAAACAATCAGTTCCCATTCATTATTCTGAAATTGTTGAAAAAAATAATGATTTTAAAACATATTATCAATATAATTCTCCCTCTGTACCTTTAATGCAGATTAAAAGTACTTTCCCATATATACCTGTTTTTACACATGATTATCACAGAAAGAAAATAAGAAAAAAAATAAAATACACTTACTTAAACAATAAATATAAGACTATTGAAAAAGATATTTATCAATATAAAATATTTAATGGCGATCATATACAACCCTTGAAAATTGGTAAGTTAAATTTTATTAATGAAATAAGCTCACCTGGTAGTGCTGAATGGGTGTGCGATGAGATGCTTTTTAAATGTGCTGATTATCAAATTCTCAATGTAGAAAAAAAATTAAGTTCAAAGAAAACAACCCATTTTTTTTATGATGATTTTGGGGAATTAAAAGACTCATCAAATAAAAGTCAGACTTATAAATATAATTCGGAAACACTGAATTTAAAGCAAACAAGAACTATAAATGAAGAGGATACATTAACTGATAAATACTACTATCTTTCAGATTTTGATGAAAATTTAAATACAAATTATATCGGGAATTTTGATTTATTAGAAAACAAAAACCTATTATATAAACCTATAAAAATTGAAAATTATTATAATAGTACACTTAGTGATGCTAAGGTCATACAATATAATGAAGATTGTAAGAAGAAAGCCATTTATAAATTAAATAAAAGAACTGACAACCAAGATGATTATCATAGTGATTTTATTATTGATAATGATTTTTTTGAAGAGCAAATTGGATTTGATTATTATGATAATTCAAAAAGACTTAAACAAGTTAATACAAAACAAAATGATATTATAACTTATCTTTGGGGGTATAATTGGCTGTATCCTGTCTCAAGAATTACTGGTAAATCCTTTGATGAAGTATCAAGTAAATTAACCAATCTTGGATATTCAATTAATTCTATCCAATCATTTTCTGATCAGGAATTAAATAATGTAATGATTCAATTGCGAGAACAAATTGAATGTGGAATGGTGGAATCATTTAATTATAAAATATTAAAAGGATTAATCAGGTCTTTTGATGCAAATGGTAATGAAAAAACATATCATTATGATGAACTGGGAAGATTAAAGCGTATCCTTGATAATAATCAAAAAATAATTAAAGAATTTGATTATAATTATAATCAGATATTCTTTAATATTTATCTATCAAGTAATTCAGAAGGAACTGTTAATCCTTCAGGAAAAAAATCGTTCCCGTATGGTTCAGATGTGACTTATGATTTTATTCCTAATACAGGATATAAAATAGATAGTGTTCTAATTGATGGTAAAATGAGAGGTACATTTTCTTCGTATACATTTTCTGATATTACAGAAAACCATAGTTTGGAAGTTATTTTTAATCCAAAGGAATATAATATAAATATATATCAAAATAATGGAGGAACAGTTGATTTGCTTGACCCTGCCCCGTATCACTATAATAATCAGGTTCAGGTTAATATTGTTCCAGAAGAAGGTTACTATGTCGATCAAATATTAATTGACGGAGAATCAGTTACACCACAAAATACATTTTCATTTACTGTAACGGATAATCACGATATCGAAGTTTCCTTTAGTAAAATACAATATAATATTTCAATAGATCATTCATCAGGGGGTAGTGTAAATCCATCGGGTAATCAAATTATCTATTATGGAGAAAGTATCACTTTAGAGTTTAATCCTGAAATCGACTATTTAGAATCATATTCAGAGGATGGCAGTATTACCATACCTGATGATCCTTCGGTTATTGAAATGATTTATGAGGTAGCTGATGTGAGAATTGATGGAGAATGGATTGGACCAGTATACAGTTACACATTTAATAATATAAAGGAACCTCACGATGTTTATGTCTCCTTCCAGAAAAAGACCTTTACTATCAGTGAAACACATAATAACGGAGGAACTGTTAATCCTTCAGGAACAAATACTTTTAATTATGGTTCAACTGCGATTTATAATTTTTCACCCAATCAGGATTATTCAATCGGAGAAGTTTTTGTTGATGGAACTTCGGTTGGAAGTGTTTCTAGCTACCAATTTTCTGATATTGTATCAGATCATTCAATTGATGTAAACTTTAATTTAAATGAATATGAAATTAATGTTTATGCACTAAATACAAATTTAGGTAATATCACATACACAGTTCAACCAGGTGAAAATTTAACTATAAATATTGCTCCGGATTACAATTATTCCATTACATCAGTTGAAGTAGATGGGGTAGATCAAGGTCCAATCACTAGCTATACTTTTGAGGAAATACATTCGAGTCATACAGTTACTGTATATACTATTTATACAGGTGGAAGTGGAGGATTTATTCATCCTTAATAATGCTGATTATATATGATTTTGTGTTATCAATAATATTAAAACAATGAAAAATTTTAAGCCAGTTATAATAGAATTTATTTTATTTGCAACGATGATAGTAGGGATTCCTCATTCATCAGTGGCTCAGTCTGGAGATAATGATCAGGAAGTTATAGTTTCGTCTGACAAAGGACAAAATTATATTATTACTAAAACTCCCAGAATTGAAATTGATTCCCTTAATAATAATTCTAGTTCTAAGGTTGCCCAAGAAATTAATTATTTTGATGGTTTGGGTCGTCCAAGCCAAAATATACAAATTGGGGACAGCCCGAAAAGGAACGATATAGTTCAGCACATTGCCTATGATGAGTATGGGAGACAATCAAAGAAATACCTTCCCTATACAGCCGAGGGAGCTAGTGGTGCTTACCGTGATTCAGCAGAACAGGAGTTGTTTGATTTCTATAAGGGGCAATTCACTACTTCCGATAAGGTGGCAACTACCCAAAATCCCTTCAAGAAGATACTTTTCGAAGATTCACCGCTTAACAGAATAATGGCCGAAGGTGCTCCCGGGTCTTCCTGGCAACCACAAAAAGATGGTAGTGACAACGCTATTCACCATAAGTACCAAACTAACCAGTCAAATGAAGTGCTCCTTTTTAGAGTAAACAGCAATAACTCATTAATAGAAAAAGGTCATTATACCAAGGGAACCTTGTACAAGCACGGTACCCGCGATGAAAACGGCAACTGGAGCTATGAATACAAAGACATGCAGGGACAGGTTGTCTTGAAAAAATCTTACAACGGCACGGATTCTCTGGAGACTTATTATGTGTACGATGATTATGGGCAACTACGCTACGTGCTGCCACCCAAAGCAACAGCTCTATACAAGGGAGATGAGCCTCTTGGTAATGTGCTTGCCAAACTGTGCTAC
Source organism: uncultured Bacteroidales bacterium (assembly GCA_964633615.1). Lineage (GTDB taxonomy): Bacteria > Bacteroidota > Bacteroidia > Bacteroidales > UBA12077 > JAGXLC01. Next base: position 5,732 of record CAZWHH010000011.1, read on the forward strand.
TATTACCAGTACGACGGGCGCAAGCGCATAATCAAGAAGAAACTTCCCGGGCAGGATACTGTACTCATGGTGTACGACAAACGCGACCGCGTGGTGCTGACACAAGATGGAAACCTAGATAAACGAAATGCCTGGAATTTTACCAAGTACGACCAGCTTAATCGTCCCGTTCTGACAGGTATCTGGCATGATCCAAACCAATTCTCCACGCAGGAGGCGATGCAGGAACATGTTAATCAAAACATGAACCAATTCTACGAAACACAAGATTATACCTCCAATTCGTGGCAAGGCTATACTAATGAATCTTTTCCACCACTCCAAAACAATGATTCAATCTATACGGTTACTTATTACGATGATTATAATTTTGATGATGATGATATTGAAGGGGATTCCTCCATAAATGAATATTTAAAAAATAAGTACTCCTCTTTTGATGAACCGGGCAAAGTAATGAGCCAGGTAAAAGGGCAGGTGACCGGTACAAAAACCAGCGTGTTAGGGACCGATCAGTTTTTATTGACCGTAAACCTGTACGATAATAAATACAGGACCCTGGCAACTTATACTGAATATTACCCGGCCGGTGACGAAGTGATCCTGAACAAGTATGATTTTGTGGGTGATGTGCTTGTGACAAAAACTATCCACCATAAAAACAGCACTGCTCAACCTGTGGAGATAAAACAACGTTTTAAGTACGACCATGCCGGTCGCCTTAAAAAGACCTGGCACCAGGTGAACGACCGTGACTCTGTGCTGTTGGCCAGTCTTGAATACAACGAGCTGGGAGAACTGGTTAAGAAAAAGCTCCACTCCACAGACCAGGGAGCTGGTTTTCTCCAGGAAGTTGATTTCGGCTACAACATACGCGGGTGGATGACCCGAATAAACGACCCGGAAGCGCTTGGAGGTGATTTGTATGGCATGAAGCTCGCCTACAACAACGATATAGGTCTGACGGCTGATGCGCAGTACAATGGCAACATCTCAGCCATGACCTGGAATGATGCATACAGCCAACAAAGAAAAGGGTACTCGTTTAAATACGATTCCCTGAACCGTCTGAAAGAGGGAGATTATTCAATTTATAACAACGCCAGCTGGAGTGATATTACCGACTATGACCTGGGAAAAGTAGTCTATGATGCCAACGGAAATATTACGGAACTAATCCGCAATGGTTCGGACGACAAAGAAATTGACAATCTCACTTATGAGTATGGCCTTTCAAACCGTCTGCAAAGTGTTGAGGACAATGCGCCGGGTTTGGCAGGAGGATTTGAAAATAATGGTGTATCCAAAACAAAAGAGTACCATTATGATGCCAATGGGAACATGACAAAGGATGAAAACAAAAACCTGGATGTTTGGTATAACAGTTTAAATTTACCGGGTAATGTTATCACAAATTCCCACGAAATTTCCTATCTTTACTTAGCAAACGGAACCAAACTGGCCAGGATGGTAGCAGGCAACACAACAGACACGACCTATTACATGGGCTCTTTCGAGTACAAGAACGGTGAGCTGAACCAGGTCTTCACCAGCGAGGGACGTGTGCGTTATGATGAGACCAGCGGCGATTACCACTACGACTACTACCTGAAAGACCACCTCGGCAACACGCGTGTGCTTTTTACCGATAGTGCGGGGACTGCGCAAGTCTTACAGGTAAGCAACTACTATCCCTTTGGTATGCAGTTTAACCAGGCTCCCTCCTACCAGCAGCAGCCCAACGATTACCTCTACAACGGCAAGGAAAAACAAGCCTTTGGGCTGGATTGGTACGATTATGGGGCACGGATGTATGATGCGGCAATCGGTAGGTGGCACGTACCCGATCCTATGCAACAATTTCATAGTCCTTACAATTATTCTGGTAATAATCCAATCAATAATATCGACCCAAGTGGAATGTATTCTTATAATTGGAATACTGGAGAGTATGAAGATAGTGATGGCAATGTTGTTTCTTGGAATGAGGTAAAGGACAATAATTACCAGGAGCCTGATGATGATGAAGATGAAAACAAAGATAATTCTAAAAAGGAGAATGTAGCCATTGACCCTGGACATGGAGATCATCATAATAAAAACAGTCAAGTAGACCCCGGAGCGGTTAATGGAGAAGATAAAGAAAAGGATTTCGTATTAAATATCTCTAAAGCAGTAAAAAAGGAACTTAAAGCTAAAGGATACATCGTTACAATGACAAGAACTGGTGATGTAGAGAATGCTGGCACTAAATTGCAATGGAGAATTGATAAAGCATCAGGAACAGATATTTTTGTTAGTATTCACATAAACTCTTTTGGGAAGGCAACCGCTAATGGTTTCCAAGTTTGCTATAAAACAGGTGATACTAATAGTAAATCTTTAGCTCAATCTATTCAAAACCAAAATACACTATTTACAAGTAGGGGAATAAAACCAAGAAGTAATTTATATGTATTGAATAAATATTCTGGGACAGCCGTTTTAGTTGAAGCTGGATTTATTAGTAATACAAACGATTTAAAAATACTAAAAAATAATACATCTAAAATTGGCAAACAAATTGCAACAGGTATTATCAATTTTACAACAAAATAAATTATGAGGCATTTAGCTATATTTATCACACTTATTGTTTTAGCAATAAATATACAAGCACAAAACAATTTAGTTGAAAAAACAGTTAGTTTGATACAAAAGTCTTATGTGATTTATGAATCAAACCCTATACATAAGGATAAATCAGATTCTATTACTAATTTTTTGCATACAAGCTTAAAATATTATTTAAAACATAACAGAAAGGAAGTTGCTTATAATAAATTAGATAAAGCGTTTAAAATGCTTTATAACAATAGTAGTTCATTTTATTCAGACAGTCCTGAAGAAAGAAGAATGAAGTTACGAAGAGCAGCATGTTTTGCTTCTATAGCATTAATTACAGATTTAGAAAAAAGTTTTACCTACTTAGATTATGCAAAATATACATTAGCTGAAGAAATAAAGAATCCTAATATTGAATTACTAGAAGAGCCATATTTAGGATTGCTCTTTCTTGAGTTGCTTTTAAAATATGAAACAGGTCGTACTTTTAAAAATGACTTAATAAACATTAAAAGCTTTATACAAAAAAACAAAGAAAATATCTCAGAGGAAATAATACAAAATGCGAATAAGATAATAATTGAATACCATAAAAAATAATATATTTTTATATGCGATATATACTTATTTTCTTAATTCTTGTCATTTCACTTTGGGAAGTTTCGTGTTCTCAAGAAAATTTCATAATTAATCCAAATCGTAATTTTACCAAGAAGGAAATTTCACAGTTAAAAAACATTTTAAATGAATTCGATCAAATTTTAATGACAAAATATGATACAGAATCACCAGAGAAGGCTTATTTAGAATATAGTGATAGTGCAGAAAAACAATTAATGAGGAATTCTTCAATCCCTTATATTAGAAACATTGATTCTCTTTTTATTGAAATATCTAAATATGAAGTATATGATCAAATTTGGATATCGGATACTTTAGATAATAAGGTATATATTAACATTAATCCTAATGGAAAATATATGAAATTCCTAAAAAAAATAGCTCAAAGGAATGATTTTATTAATAGATACTATAGGAAAAATAAAATTCTAGGAGATATATCACCTTCTATGGTAAATAATTTCGCTTCTCATGTACGTAAAATAAATTTAAAAGATAATAACTATCGATTAATCTTTGCAATACATTATATTACACTATTTGTAACACATGGCAATTAATATTTTAGATTGGTACGATTACGGGGCACGAATGTATGATGCGGCTTTAGCCCGTTTTCACTCTATTGACCCCAAAGCTAGGGAATTTTATTTCCAGTCACCTTATGTCTATGCAGCTAACGACCCTATAAAATTTATTGATGAAAATGGTGAATTCCCATTTCCTAATGGAAATAAATTTTTAAATAATTTACTAAAAACTGCAGCAAATAAAGTTGCTGACGCTGCATGGGATTTTACTTGTGCAACAGCTGAATATGCAGGTGAGAAAATAAGAGAAACTGCAAGTAAAATTAAGGTCTCGAAATATGCTGAAGGAAGTGTTGATATTAGTGCTGGTGCACAAGGAGCTTTAAAAGTCCAAAATCTTGGTGCAGATATTAATGGAGGTGCTGTAGAATTAGGTGAGGCGTCAGCTTCAATTAATGATGGTGTTAATTTAGATTATCTTTATAAAGACAAGGAAGTTGATTATTCACAAGATTTAAGCATAGGAACAAAAAATGCAGAAGTTGGAGTGAGTCATAACTATACAAGAAAGGATGATAAAATAACTAAGAAGAAATTAGAAGCTGGTGGAGGTGGAGGGATTCCTTTGGTTGGAATCGATGCAAAATATTCAAAAAAAACAAATATACAAACAAATGAGGAAACACATACATTAAAAACAGGAGTTAGCAGTGGTTTTTCATTTGGTAGTGGAATTATTATAAGAGGAAATTTTAGTGCTGGAATTAAATTAGAATATACCGAAAATTGATTATAATGATGAATTTTATTGGAGATTCAAATATTAAACTTTATCAAAAATTTTTAATTTTTCTTACAATTTTTGTGTTAGTTTTATTCTTATTAGATTATTTTTTTTCTAGCTCAGGAGATATTTGGTTAATTATTTCAGTGAGTATTTTTTTTATAATAATAAATTTTATTTATACAAAAATATATCTTATAAAGTATGATAAAGAAAATTTTTACATCAGTAACATTTTTAAAAAACATGTTATTTCAGTAAAAGAATTTGAAAAAATTGAGAAGCTGTTTTATTTCCCAATTTTTTATCGAATAAAGTTTAATAATAAATCTTTTATTTTTCTTATAAAAACTTCTGAAATATTTAAAATCTTTTTTTCATTTGAAAAAATCGAAGAAAAATTAACAGAAGAAATTTTAAATAATATAAATAAAAATTCATCAACCCAATAGCGGTTTTAGAAAAAGTGAAAAACAAGCCTTTGGGCTGGATTGGTATGATTATGGGGCGAGGATGTACGATGCGGCACTGGGGAGGTGGCATGTGGTTGACCCAGCAGTTGAAAACAATCATTATGAATGGACACCATATGCTTATGTATATAATAACCCTATAAAACTAGTTGACCCATTAGGATTAGACTCAGCACAACGAGCCACAGCAGTTGAGCAAATGCAATCTCATATTGAAGAAGGAAGTACTTACGAATGGAATCATTCTGCATACACCGACCCGGATGGCACTGAACCCGGAGAAGGAGGAAACTGTTCTTCAACAGTTTCTAATTGTGTTGTTGAAGCAGGTGAAGATAATCCTAGTGGAGCCACTGATGGGGGAGACCAAGGTAGTGGTGTCTTAAATATTGAAGGTAACACCAATGAAATTACAAATAATGAAAACATTCAACCGGGAAACATAATTACCTTCCGAACAGATAATGGTTATCCCTACCATACAGGTTTGGTCACAAATATAACTAATGATGATGGGGAAATAACTATTACATTTGGGCATAATGCTTCTGGAACAGGTGCAGAGGAGCAGACATTTACAATTGGAGATGGTTCAACATGGGACAATAGGACACAAGGTTTTTATTGGTGGGACAATACTCCTGATGTTGTTAATGCTAATATACCGGAAGTTACAGTAACAGGAAATGGCCAATCACGAATAGAACCTATACCCGTAAGATTAGTAACCCCAAGATAAAATGCTTATGAAAAAACTAATATTATTTTTAATAGTAATTGTTGTTAGTTGCCAAAGCAATCAACAAAAAAAACAAGAATTATCTAAAGAGGAACAAGAGTTTAAAAACTATCTGAGCCTATTTGATGAAAAAAGTTTACCCATAAAAATAGACTCATTATATATTCAAAATTTTAAACTAATGCAAGAAAATGAAATAGATACTCAATTTGTTAGATATTTGAATATTAAGGAGTTTAAAGAGGAATGTGGAAATCATAAACAGTATTTAATTTATCCCAATTTATATTTTCAAATTGATGATAAATATGGACTAATATACCATGCTGCCTTGAATAAGAAATGTTCATTTGATGCATATTATAATCGATTCTTTTTAGGTTTATATAACTCAAAGGGAGAATTATTAGACTATGAAGAAGTTGGAGCAAGGCAAGAGGTATGGAATAATACTAAACTTATTCATTCAAAAATAAGTGATGATAAAATAATCTATAAGACTTATACTGAAATATCTGGTGATATGGAGTTAGGTACAAGAAAAGTTGTCAAGAAACAAGATACATTGAAAATAAGTATAATGAAAGGTACTATTAAATAATAGAAAAACAGCAAATCAGGGAGTGGATTGGTACGATTATGGGGCACGGATGTACGATGCATCTCTTGCCCGTTTTCACTCTATTGATCCTCTATCAGAGAAGAATCATATTCAATCTCCTTATGTTTATGCAGCTAATAACCCAATTAAGAACATAGATTTTATGGGCCTAGACGATTGGACTGTTACTAAAGATAATCGTATAGAACAAAAACGTATGACTAATGATCCTTATCATAGAATATTTAACAGCAAAGGAAAATTGATCACGGTAATGGGTGCTACAGTCGATCAACGAAAAAGGGCTGTAAGGAATACTGAACCCGCCAATCCTTTTAGTAATTCAGATTTTTATATGGCCTTTGCTTTAAAGGGTAATTTTTCAACTATAGATAACAGCGCAATTATAAACATCATGAAGCAAAGAGCTGATGCAAAGGGTTTTATAGAAACTTTTAATAATGAATTAGTTCATTATGAATACACTGGAAGTAGGATCAAAGCTCAGAAAATGGGAAGCATAGCCGGTCAATTGGTTAAGTTTAATGTTTTGAGATTTTTCAAAGATCTACAGGATCAACTAGAAGTTATCACGGGTCGTTCTTATATGGAATGGATAAAAGCATTAATGAATAAACCTGGGGATGATGATAATAACGAACAAAATGATAATGATAGTAATGAAGATGATAGTGGTAGTAACTCTGAAGATAGGGAAAATGAGGAGGAGGAAGAGAATAATTGATAAATACTGTTGAACTAAATTTGTAATGTTATGAGTAAATATAAGCATTTATTTAATATACTAGTTGTTTTAATTCTTGTTATTGGTTTAATAGCATGTAGTCAGAAAGAAAACGATGAACTTATTACAAAGGAACATTTTTTGAGTGATATTAAATCAAGAGGTAAAATAGTAAATGGTGAGCAAGAAGGTATTTGGGTTCATTATAATGAGAACAATGGAAAACTTATAAAAGTAAATTATTATAAGGAAGGTAAGAAATATGGATATCAATATGCTTTTCATGATAAGGGTCATTTGTATAATGTAGCATTTTACAAAAATGACACAACTATTAGTAAATTTATGAATTGGTATTCAAATGGAATATTGAATTTCATTGAATATTATACGAATTATGGAACCTTGAGTGATTCAACAAAAGTATGGTACAAAACTGGTCAATTAAAGCAAAAAGGATTTTATAACAATGGTAAAAGAGATAGTATATGGTCAGAATTTTATAAAAATGGTAGCATTGAATCTAAAAGATCTTATAAGAATGGATTAAAAACAGGTAAATGGCTGTTTTTCAATAAAGATGGAGATACTCTGAGAATCGAAAAATATAGATTGGGAGATACTTTATTTATTAAAGATTTTAAAAATCAAGAAACTACAAATAATTAATCATAAGGATTTTGTATAAACTATAAGATTGGTATGATTATGGGGCACGGATGTATGATGCGGCGCTGGGGAGGTGGCATGTGGTTGACCCGATGGCCGAACAAGCTTACAATTTGACCCCATTTAGATACGGTTTTAATAATCCTATTCGTTTTATTGATTCTGATGGTCGTTTTGAATTAGAAAATTCTCAGAAATATTCACGATTGACAAGATATCTGAAAAACAAAATTCATAAAATATTGGGGAATAATAGAATTATGAGTGCTTTAAGTGGTTATGGACAATTATCTTATAAGAAAATTGCTAAAGATGTTGAATGGGCAGGTGGTCCAAAAATTGTTGTTATAAATGATTTATATTGTGCTGGAAAATCTCCATATGGTTGCTATGATAAAAATAATCCTAATAATATTTATATTGATAAAAGTTTGGTGATGAAATTAGAAAATGCTTCTAAAGAAGATATTGACGCAACTTTATTATGGGTAATTTCTACTATTTTACATGAATATACTCATTATGGTGATTGGACAGTTGATAATGAGGAAAATGATGAGTATGAAGAAGGAGAGGCCTTTGAAATATGGGCTTATGGAAGGGTTATTAATAATTTAGATGATGCTAAAGAAGTTCTTAGTATGTATAAACAGCGACATAAACAGAAACAACGGAAAGAGAATAAAGAGAATAAAGAAAAAGAGAAAGGTTTTAATAATTTAATGGAAAATTTTGAAAATCTTGAGGAAGGAACATATGAATGGAATGGTTCTGAATGGACAAATACTGATTAAGATATGAAAAGAACTAATTTACTAATTTTTACTTTATTATTAATGGTATTAGGCTGCAAGGATAAACCTAAAGATAATATCGAATTAAAAGTCTATTCAAGTGTAATTGATTCTTTAATCAATTATAAAAAATACTATAGACCAGCCCCTTCACCAAATTTAATATTAAAGAACTTGGCAGAGAAGAAGCTTAAAAAAGAACAATCCAAGTATGATAGTATTTTAAATGAGTTTGATACTAAGTTTAAAAATTTAAATAAATATTTATTTATTAATGATACCTATCAAAAAATTAATATTAAGGATCTAAAAGATAGATTGAAGAGTGAAAAAGTCTATAATTTTATTAATAATAGTAAATATGAGATAGGCTATGATAATAAGAAGTTAAAAATAAGAAAGTTACAAAAAGAATCTGATATTTTATTAATTCCCGAAAGCTATCCTGTTAAAGAAAAAATAATTGATACATTTGGCATTAAAAATAAGAACTTTTATCTGGGTTATCTCTCCTTATCATCTCCAGTTTTTAATAATGAATATACTAGATGTATTCTAATGGTAGATTTTATATGTGGTTATAAATGTGGAGTAAAAAAATTAGTTTTTATAGAAAAAAAGAATGGAATTTGGGAAATTGTTAATGAAATAGAATTACTTATCTACTAATCCCCGTTCAGCGTAGCCTCCAGGCTACGCTGTCTTAAAACCACCTACTCATCATAATTATACAAGGCCTCTGGCCAGCTTTTACCCCTACTCGCCAAGATAAGCTAAAAGACCGCACCACTGAAGACGCAGTCACCTAATCCTGAAACGATAGTAAAGACAAGGCAGTGCCTTGTCTCAACAAAGCCCTCCGCCCTGTTTTACCCCAACCGTTATTCCCAAATTCCCACGAAATTTCCTATCTTTACTCAGCAAACGGAACCAAACTCGCCAGGATGGTAGCAGGCAACACAACAGACACGACCTATTACATGGGCTCTTTCGAGTACAAGAACGGTGAGCTGAACCAGGTCTTCACCAGCGAGGGACGTGTGCGTTATGATGAGACCAGCGGCGATTACCACTACGACTACTACCTGAAAGACCACCTCGGAAACACACGGGTGCTCTTTACCGATAGTGCAGGCACCGCGCAAGTCTTACAGGTAAGCAACTATTATCCCTTTGGCATGCGCTTTGGTCAGTCACCGGAAGTTCGTAAACAGTCCAACGATTACCTCTACAACGGCAAGGAAAAACAAGCCTTTGGACTGGATTGGTATGATTACGGGGCGAGGATGTATGATGCGGCTTTAGCACGGTGGCACAGTATTGATGCTTTGGCTGAAGATTATTATTCACACTCACCATATAATTATACCAAAAATAATCCTATAAGATTTATCGATCCTGACGGGAATCGTGTTGATGATTTCTATTTTAATAAGGATAGTAAAGAATTAATAAAGTATGTAGAGAATGATCAACCTGATAGAGTTTTCGTTGCTACCGGTGAAACAAAAATAGATGAAAATGCGGAAGCTCCTATGCCTGAACCAGTCTATGAACAAGTCGAAATGTCAGAAGAAAAGGTTGAATCACTTATGAATGATAATGGGTATAAGAAAGTTATAAAAGAAATGAAAAAAGTAGAAGTAGATATAACTACTGTAACTTCCAAAGGTAGTTCACCATCTTTAAATACTTCTACATTAACAAAAAAAATCCTTGATATGAAGACTAAATATACAAAGAAATCCAATACTATTAAAAACGTAAAAAGTGTAAATCTTGAGAGATTGGATATGGTTCCTAATAATAGAACCCTCGTAGGAGGAGCTCTAAAAACTGTTAAGCCTTATAAAACAGAAACATATATAAGAAAGAAATCATATAATTACAGCAAACCTAATAATAAATCAAAAGGAAAGTTCTTAGGCCAAGATGCTCGTGGTTGGTATAATTTAATAATGAATGGTATTAATGTCAATCAATGATATCAATTGGATTTGAAAGATAAGTAGTTTTTTTATTAACAATGGTTATTATCTATTAATATGTTGAAAAAAGTAATATATTTTTGTTTTCTGTTATTATCCTTGAGCTGTGCAAGTGAGAGTAAAGATAGTTTTTGGTTTTTAAAAAAGGATAAGGATTACTCTCGAATTAAATCAGTATTTAATGATTATATAGATTTTTTCCCAAGCCAGGATCAAGCTAAATGTAAAAATTATTCATGGAGTCTTAATTCCGATAGGGAATATAATATTAAAGCTGTTTTTCGTTTTCCAGATTCAACCTTTACAAATATTAATGCAAGGATTGAAAATGATGCAATTGTAAAATATCCTTCTGATAAGAATTGTTTATTAGTATTAAATAGATTTGCTACTCATCAAAATTATGGATATCCTGAAAAACATGAAATAGATACAAATCTAATAAATAGAGATTGCTACGATAATTTATATCCTATTCCAAATTTTTCCAACTTTTCGAAATATCAATCAAACGAAACAGAATGCAAATTGACAAAAGATTTTACTGTTTATGTTTTAGAAGCAAAAACAGGTAAATTTTTAGATAGAAATAAATTAACTCTAGGAACTTATATGCCTAAAAATTGGAAAAATGGTTTTTCTAAAGGAGTTGCGATAAGCAATGAGAGAGAAGTAATAATTTTTTGGGTAATTATATGGTAGTTTTTGTAGAATAGTTTGATACTTAATTGGTATGATTACGGGGCGAGAATGTACGACCCGGCGCTTGGGAGGTGGCATAGTATAGACCCTGTGACAGAAGAACATTTCAATT
>CAZWHH010000012.1:0-16648 GCA_964633615.1 uncultured Bacteroidales bacterium
AATTCAAGCCTTTCAGAAAATTAATAGTAGAAAATAACCGCAAAACAATGGAAGAACAAAAAACAGCACTGAACCAAACTTTTGAAATCTGGAAAGGAAACCTTGTACAAGTTGATGATGTTCTTGTGATGGGAATTAAATTATAATCTTTTCCCCGGTTGTAATGTCATTAGAACCTTACCCCCTGAATTATAAAATTCATTTTCTGCAATCCTTTGCATAAATCACTAAACACTCATATTCAGATTGTTATGTATTTTTGTATTCAGGATTAAAAATTAATCCTTAAATTTGAATTAAACTGACATTCACTTTTTCGTAAACTCTGGACGAATGAAAAAACTACCTCGTTTAAGTTTTTGGCAGATTTGGAATATGAATTTTGGTTTTCTGGGCATTCAATTTGGTTATGCTCTTCAAAATGCCAATGTAAGCCGTATCTTTGAGACTCTTGGAGCCAAAGTTGAAAGCATTCCTATTTTATGGATTGCCGCACCGGTAACCGGACTTATTGTACAACCAATTATTGGACATTATAGTGACAAAACATGGGGGCGCCTGGGAAGAAGACGACCCTATTTTTTAATTGGCGCCATTTTCGCTTCCATTGCATTAATCATAATGCCCAATTCACCTGTACTCTGGATTGCAGCTGGGATGCTCTGGATAATGGATGCATCAATAAATATTTCCCAGGAACCTTTCAGGGCTTTTGTCGGTGATTTGCTTCCCTCCGAGCAGCGTACACTTGGTTTCTCAATGCAAACCTTTTTCATTGGAATTGGAGCAGTAATTGCTTCTGCATTACCCTATATCCTCACAAACTGGCTTGATATTTCCAATACAGCACCCGAAGGACAAATTCCGGATTCTGTCAAATTTTCATTTTACATTGGAGCATTAATCTTTTTAGCTGCTGTCAGTTGGACTGTTTTTTCAACAAAAGAGTATTCTCCTGAAGAGCTTGAAGAACTGGAAGTGGAAAAAAAGGATTCGGGACAAACTGCCGCCTCATCCGAATTTAAAACAAAAACACTCCTGAAAAAATCACTAAGAATTGGACTTGTATCACTACTTATAGGTCTTGCAACAAGCCTGCTGGTATTCTTTAAAGATTTCAGAGGAGAGTTATACATTCTGACAATAGGCCTTACTATTTTTGGAATCATTGAAATAGTGACGTATTTACTTCAGCGTAAAGGATACAGTAAAGCTGGATTAGTTGAAATTATCAATGATCTCAACGTGATGCCAAAGACCATGGTTCAGCTTGCTTTCGTACAGTTTTTCTCGTGGTTTGCTCTTTTTGCCATGTGGATTTACACCACAGCTGGAGTTACCAGCTACATTTACGATATGAAGATGGATAAAGAAGTGATCTCTGAATTAAAGCAAAGCATCCAAAATATAGAACCCAAAGAAAAAAAATATAAAGACGTTCATGATATAAAAGAAGAACTCAAAGAGTATTACTCAAAATCCCTAAAGAACAAAAACAATGAGGCAGTTGCCGGCATGAAGGTGATTAAATTCTTCTCAGATGAAAAGAAAATAGAAGAACTCGATTTAAGTGAAAAAAGTAAAACTCAAATAAAGCATATCCAGGAAGAATATAATCAGGGTGCCGATTGGGTTGGTGTTTGTTTTTCAATCTATAACGGGGCGGCAATTGGATTTGCTTTTCTGCTGGTATTCCTGGCAAAGATCACCAATCGCAAAATAACGCACATGTTCTCGCTGATTGTAGGCGGAATAAGTTTTATCTCAATATACTTTATTTCAAATCCAACCATGTTAATTTTACCCTTCATAGGCATTGGGCTTGCATGGGCTAGTATACTGGCTATGCCCTATGCGATACTAACCGGGGCATTACCTGCCAGAAAAATGGGTGTATATATGGGAATATTCAATTTCTTTATTGTAATTCCCCAAATTCTGGCTGCCACAATTTTGGGCTTTATTACCAAAAACCTTTTTGAGGGTCAGGCAATTTATGCTTTGGTTTTAGGAGGTTTTACGTGGTTCCTTGCGGGTATACTGGTAATATTTGTAAAAGATGTAGATGACCCAAAGATATCTGAACATGAAAAAATTTGAAGCGTGTATATTTGATTTGGATGGTGTGATCGTAGACACAGCAACCTACCATTATAAAGCATGGAAAAGACTGGCCAATGAAATGGGTTTTGACCTGACCGAGAAACAAAATGAACAGTTAAAGGGTGTAAGCAGGATGAAATCACTTGATATCCTGCTGCAAATTGGAAATGTAACACTCTCTGATAAAGAAAAAGCAAAACAAGCAGAAAGAAAAAATCAATGGTATAGAGCTTATATTAAAGAAATGAAGCCGGAAGACATTTTTGCTGGCACATTGCAACTTATGGATGAGCTGAAACGTGAAAAGATTAAAATAGCTATAGGTTCTGCAAGCAAAAATGCACAAACCATTATTGATCAAATAAAAATTGAATCATACCTTGAGGCTATTGTGGACGGTAAAAAAATATCAAGGGCAAAACCTGATCCTGAAATTTTCCTTATGGCAGCCAAAGAATTAAAAGTTTCACCGGAAAATTGCATTGTGTTTGAAGACGCCTGGTCAGGAATTCAGGCAGCAAATAATGCCGGAATGACAAGCATTGGGGTGAGTGACAAAAAAAACCTGTCTGAAGCTAATTATGTCATCAAAGGATTGCATGAAATTAACCTCAGTATACTTAAGAATATTTTTTATAAAAAATAACAGAAATTTATGAATCAGTATCTGAAAATTGATGAATGGAATATTATCGAAGAAGGCTTTAATCCTGATAATAACAGGGCTTCAGAAAGTATCTTCAGCCTTGGAAATGGTAAAATGGGACAGAGAGCCAACTTTGAAGAGGAATATAACGGGGATTCCCTGAAAGGAAATTATATTGGGGGGATTTACTACCCGGACAAAACAAAAGTAGGCTGGTGGAAAAATGGATACCCTGAATATTATGCCAAGGTTTTGAATGCACCTAACTGGATTGGTATAAAAATCAATATTAATAATTCCCCTCTTGACTTGGCTCAATGTGAAATTGAAGACTTTAAACGAGTCCTTAACATGAAGGAAGGTTACCTGGAGCGCAGTTTCACTGCAGTTCTGCCAGAGAATAAAAAAATAAGTGTAAATGCTATAAGATTTCTAAGCCTTACCCATGACGAAATCGGAGCCATTAAGTACGAAATTACACCTCTTAATTTCTCAGGAAACTTTACAATAACAATGGACCTGGATGCCGATGTGCACAATGAAGATGCAAACTATGATGAAAAATTCTGGAATGAGAAAGAAAAATTCAGTCTCTCTGATTCACAGGTCTTTATAACTGCTCAGACAAAAAAAATTGGCTTCATCGTAGGACTTGGAATAGATTTCCAGGTTTTCAGAGAAAAAGAGATCATTAAACCTGAAACACAAGAAATTAAAAAAAATAAGTATATAGCCAAAACATTCACTATTAAAGGAAATAAAAAAGAAAAAATCACAATATATAAATATGCTGCAATAGCATCTTCCCTGAACCATAAAGAAGAGGATCTTAATAAAGATCTGGAGAAAGAGCTAGAAATTGCAACATCTCTGGGGTTTAATAAACTACTAAATGAACATAAGGAAGCATGGAATAAAAAATGGAAAGACAGTGATATTATTATTAAGGGAGATACTGCTGCACAGCAGGGAATCCGTTTCAATATTTTTATGCTCAATCAAACATACACAGGAGATGAAAAACTCAATATAGGACCAAAAGGTTTCACCGGAGAAAAATATGGTGGAAGCACATATTGGGATACCGAAGCTTACTGTTTACCCTTCTATCTTCGTACCTCACCCCGGTCTGTTGCCCGGAATCTTCTTCTGTACCGCTACAGACACCTGGGAAAAGCCATCGAAAATGCTAAAAAATTAGGTTTTACCAAAGGGGCCGCCTTATATCCAATGGTAACCATGAATGGTGAAGAGTCACACAATGAATGGGAAATTACTTTTGAAGAAATTCACAGAAACGGAGCCATTGCTTATGCCATTTTTAATTACATACGATATACAGGAGATGAAAGGTATCTTTCCGATTACGGACTGGAAGTATTGATTTCAATCTCCCGTTTCTGGAAACAACGGGTAAACTTTTCCGAACCTAAGCAGCAATATGTGATGCTGGGTGTAACCGGACCCAATGAATATGAAAACAACGTACACAACAATTGGTATACAAACATGATTGCCTCATGGACTATGGAATATACCATGTATGCAATTGACAAAGTTAAGCGGGAAGATCCTGAAAAATACAGAAAAATCACAGATAAACTAAATTTTAACGATATTACAGAAACCAATGCATGGAGAGAAGTTGTAGAAAACCTATACTATCCCTACGATTCGAAAAGAGAAATATACCTGCAACAAGAAGGCTACCTTGATAAAGAGCAACAAACTGTAGACGATCTCCTTCCCTCAGAAAGACCAATAAACCAACACTGGTCATGGGATAAAATCCTTCGTTCCTGTTTCATCAAACAGGCCGATGTGCTACAGGGTCTGTATTTCTTTGAAGACAGGTATAAAGAGGAGACAATTAAAAGAAATTACGACTTCTATGAAGCCAGAACGGTCCATGAATCGTCGCTTTCGCCTTGTGTACATTCTATCCTGGCAGCCAAGCTGGGTTATGAGAAAAAAGCATACAGCTTATACCTGCGAACTGCCAGACTGGATCTCGACGACTATAACAATGAAGTGGCTGAAGGCTGCCATGTAACCAGTATGGCCGGCACGTACATGTCAATCGTTGAAGGTTTTGGCGGCATGAGAATTTATGAAGGGAAACTCCATTTTAACCCATTCATACCCGACAAGTGGGACTTATACTCTTTTATTGTTGAGTTCAGAGAAAGACAAATTAAAGTAGAAGTTGACAAAGAAAAAACTACCATTTATCATCAGTCCGGGGAAAACCTCAGCGTTTTCCTTTATGGCAAAGAACATCAACTAAATGAAAATGAAAAAATTACAGACAAAATAAAACACTCATAATCCATCTGTACCAACAAATCATGAAAAAACAAAAAACTATCTTAGCGCTTTTCATTCTGCTATTCTCATGGAGTAATTCTTTTCCTCAGGAAATTAAAAGGGTGGAACCTCCTTTCTGGTGGACAAATATGAATAACAAGGAACTTCAACTACTGGTCTATGGAAATAACATAAACCAGCTTACTCCTGTAATTGACCACCCCGGAGTTACCATTGAAAATACCGTTCGTGTAAAAAATGAAAACTACCTGTTCATAAACCTGGAAATTAATGAAAAGGCAAAACCTGGAAAAATTGAAATTCTCTTCAACAGAAACAACAAGACCCTGCTCACTCATTCTTATGCCTTAAAAGAAAGAGAGCCGAAAAGTGCCAACCGTAAAGGATTCAACAATTCGGATGTAATCTATTTAATTACCCCCGACCGCTTTGCCAACGGCAACCCTGAAAATGATAACATTCCAGGATTGAAGGAAAAAATAAACAGAAATAAACCCGGTGGACGACATGGAGGCGATTTACAAGGAATAATTAATCACCTGGATTATCTTCAGAAATTAGGAGTAACTGCGATATGGACTAATCCATTGCTGGAAAACGATATGCCCCGTTATTCATACCATGGCTATTCAACCACCGATTACTATAAAATAGACCCCAGGTTCGGTTCCAATGAGCTTTATAAAGAACTGAGCAAAAAAGCCAATGAAAAAGGCATCAAGCTCCTGATGGACATGATTCCCAATCATTGCGGTTCTGAGCACTGGTGGATAAAAGATCCGCCAACAAAAGACTGGTTCCATTATCCCGACAAAAAAACAAAAACCACGCATCAAAGAACGACTTTGTGGGATCCTTATGCCAGCCAGATTGATGAAGAACATTTTAAAAACGGCTGGTTTGTTAAAACAATGCCTGATCTGAACCAGGATAACGAACTTTTGTCAACCTACCTGATTCAAAACGCCATATGGTGGATAGAATATGCTAATCTTGCTGGAATTCGCGTGGATACCTACCCTTATTCCGGTAAAAATTTTATGGCAGAATGGACCTGCAGAATAAGAAAAGAGTATCCAAACCTGAATGTTGTTGGTGAAGAATGGACAACAAACCCGGCTATTGTTGCTTCCTGGCAAAAAGGTTCTGATATTAATCCGGAATATCAATCCTGCCTGCCCAGCTTGATGGACTTTCCAACACAAGACGCATTGGTGCGTGCCTTAAATGAAGAAGAAGGCTGGGGTTCCGGAATGATCCGAATATACCGATCACTGGCCAACGACTTTCTGTATCAGAACCCTTACAACCTGGTCGTTTTCCCTGATAATCACGACATGAGTAGATTTTACACCCTGGTAAATGAAGATTTTCAACTGTTCAAACTGGGAATAGTATTTATTGCTACTACAAGAGGGATTCCCCAAATTCTGTATGGAACAGAAATTCTAAAAAACAATCCGGGGACGAATGATCATGGCGTAATCAGAAGCGATTTCCCCGGTGGATGGAAAGGAGATGATAAAAATGCTTTTACTGGTAAAAACCTGGCGCCCAAAGAAATGGAAGCACAACGCTTTTTTCGAAAATTGCTGAACTGGCGTAAAAATGAAAAGGTAATTCATACCGGGAAACTAAAACATTATTTGCCGGAAGAAGGATTATACACTTATTTTAGATATAATGAAGAAAAAACAATTATGGTGATCCTGAATAAAAATGCCAAAAAAACACAAAAGATAAATACAGAGAGATATAAAGAGTGTCTGAAAGGGAAGACAAAAGGAGTTAATATTTTGTCTGGCGAAAAAATTGGAAATCTGGATCAATTGGAAATAAAACCTAAAGAAGCATTAATCATAGAACTCAAAAGATAAAACATAAATCATAAGATGATGATGAACAAAAAAATAATCTATTTAATTGTTGCGTTTTTCGTTCTATTAAGTTGCAATGATAAACAAAACCGGAAATCTACTGACTCCTCAGCTCTTTTTGGTGTGACTGAACCTATCAATTTAACTCCCAGAGAGTATACGATATACCTGGAAGATTTAATGAAAAAACCGGCTGAAGCGGATTCATTTTCTTTTCATGATGCCATTGACTATAAGTTAAATAAACCCGAAAATGAAATTCACCTGAAACTGAAAGATCAGGCGCTTCCCCCTCTATCGGTGATGAAAATATGGTTTGGGGATAAAACGAGATCTATTTTACTGAGAAAAAGCCGCAAAAGCTCTTATATTTTCTCTTTTGACCCCGGTGATAAAAAATATAACAAGGTTCAACTGGCGGGAAGTTTTAATAACTGGTCGCCGGAAAAGACCACACTGGAAAATAAAGAAGGTACCTGGAAAACCCGGTTATATCTGAACCCTGGAAATTACCAGTACCAGGTGGTTGCAGATGGTGAATGGATGCTTGATCCTACCAATCCCGAGAAAACCAGCAACAATATAGGTGGTTTCAACTCGGTTTTAAAAATTAAAGGACCCAATTGGGAGGAAAAGCCCCTTCTTCTGTCCCATAAAATTGAAAATGACTCATTAATCATTCAACAGAAAGGAGAAACGGAAAAAGTATTTGCATTTTGGCAAAATCAGTTGGTTGAGTCGAAAAAAAATGGGGATCAAATAAAAATTCAGATCCCGGATAAAGCAAAGATCTTAAAGAGAAGCTACATCAGGCTTTTTGCTTTCAACAGGGATGGATTATCGAACGACCTGTTTATTCCACTGGAAAGAGGAAAAGTGATTCAGAAACCTGAGAAACTAAACCGCAGCGATAAACGATCTACGATCATGTACTTTATGATGGTCGACCGGTTTAACAATGGAAACCCGGAGAATGATGATCCGTTGGAAAATCCGGATGTTCATCAAAAAGCAAATTATCACGGAGGAGACTTGGCGGGCATTACCCAAAAAATCAGTGAAAACTATTTCCAGGATCTGGGCTTTAATACCCTATGGATATCACCAATTACCCAAAATCCCACAAAAGCTTACAGGGAGTACCCCAAGCCACACAGACTTTATTCAGGTTATCATGGGTATTGGCCGGTGACACTCACTACAGTTGATTACCGATTCGGGAATTCAAAAAAGCTGAAAAGCCTGGTTCAGCAAGCTCATGATCAGGAGATGAATGTAATTCTAGATTTTGTATCCAATCATGTACACAAAGAAAACCAGCTTTATCAGGAACATCCCGATTGGGCTACAAAAATGATTTTACCCGGTGGAGATACAAACATCAGGATTTGGGATGAACAGCGCCTTACCACCTGGTTTGATACTTTCCTCCCAACCCTTGATCTGCGAAAACAAAAAGTAGTTGAGATTATGTCTGATTCTGCCTTGTTCTGGCTGGATGAATATAAACTTGATGGTTTCAGGCACGATGCAACAAAACATATCCCAACCAACTACTGGAGAACACTTACCCGGAAGATAAACAACAGAATTCCTGATAATAAAAACATTCTGCAGATTGGTGAAACATTCGGCAGTCGGGAACTCATAGGAAATTATGTAGGTCCGGGAAAGCTTGATGGGCAGTTTGACTTTAACCTCTATTTTGATGCAAGACACGTATTTGCCAGTAATGAAGCATCATTCAAAACACTTGAGAAATCATTGAAAGAAACTTTTTCATATTATGGATGGCATTCACTTATGGGGAATATTACCGGCAACCATGATATCCCAAGGTTTATCTCTTTTGCAGGTGGTGCCCTGGAATTTGGAGAAGATGCCAAAGCAGCCGGCTGGAACAGAAAAATTAAAGTAAAAAATCCTGTTGGCTATGACAAGCTCTCCTCCTTAACGGCGTTTATTATGACAATTCCAGGAATTCCCGTGGTGTATTACGGAGATGAATTTGGTATGCCCGGAGCAGGCGACCCTGATAACAGAAGGGATATGCGGTTTGATAACCTTTCAGAAAACGAACTAAAGACAAAACAAATAACCAAAAAGTTGATAAGCCTGAGGAATGAAAACCTGGAGCTTATTTATGGCGATTTTATCTTTCTGAAATCCACCGATGATATCCTCGTCTATGCCAGAAAATATTTGAGCAAGGTAAGTATCATTGCATTTAACAAAGGAACTGACAGCAAAAAAATATCAATTGAACTACCTGATTTTCTTAAATCTTTTGAATTTAGTAATAATTTTAAGTCAGAATGGTCAATTGACGAGGATAATAATCTTAATCTTACATTGAAAGAACACGCTTTTGAAATTTTAAACAACTAGATTTCCTAAATAAACAAGTTAACCTATACCCAAATGAAATAGCCCCTTGAAAAGAAGGGGCTGTTTTTTTATTCCAATAATTCTTTAGTATTTGCCTGGCTATTAATCACCAAAGCTAATACCCACACCTCGTGCATTTCTCATCACAGCAGTATCAAGTGTTACTTTGTTGGGTTCTTTAATGGCATCTTTGAAAGTAACGGAAGTAATATATGGATGTCTATAAGAAACCATCTCTCCAAATTTTCCTTCCAGAACCATTTCAAAAGCCCTTACACCAAATTGAGTTGCCAGCACTCTGTCATAGGCAATTGGAATTCCTCCCCGCTGAATATGCCCAAGTACAGTTTTTCGCATATCATATTTACACCCAGCTTCTTTAAGTTCCTGCATTAAACGGGTTGCTGCTCCTTCGTATTTTGTATGAGCATAACCTACTTCTCCTGTACTTTTATGCGAAGGATCTCCGTTTTTAGGATGTGCTCCCTCTGCTATAACGATAATGGCGAAACCCCTATCCTTCTTAAACCTGGAATTAATCCTTTCCAGTACCTTATCAATGTCGTATGGAATCTCGGGAATAAGACAAATTTCTGCACCCCCGGCAACGGCAGCATTTAAAGCTATCCAGCCTGTATCACGGCCCATCACTTCCAGAATTAAAACCCTGTTATGACTGGCCGCGGTGGTAACCAATTTATCAACAGATTCGGTTGCTATCTGAACGGCTGTTTGGTAACCAAAAGTTGAATCTGTTGCAGATAAGTCGTTATCAATTGTTTTAGGTACTCCAATTATATCGAGCCCTTTCGCATAAAGAGCCTGTGAAATTTTCTGTGAACCATCTCCCCCTATATTTATTACTGCATCCACACCCATTAACTGTAATTTTCGAATCATTTCATCTGAACGATCTACAGTTGACCATGATCCATCTTTATTTTTTACAGGCCAGGCAAAAGGCCCCCCTTTATTTGTTGTTTCCAATATGGTTCCGCCCTGGTAATGAATACCTGAAACTTTATCTTCATCAAGAACCATAATATCGGAAGGTTCCCACAATACACCATTAAATGCCTGCATACTTCCCAATACTTCCCAGTCTTTTTCTTTGGAAGCTCTTTTTACAATCGCTCTTATCACTGCATTTAATCCCGGACAATCTCCTCCGGCAGTTGCCACTAAAACTCTATTCATAAAAAAACTATTTTGTGTTAAACATAATCAAATTTGTTGCTAAATTTTGTCTTAGAATTATTATTTTTAGATAGAAAAAATCTAATAAACAAGCTTGTAAAGGTAAGAATTAATAAAGACATATCGATAATTAAACAGTAAATAATCATTAAATTTTTGTTATGAAAAAGAGATCGCAAAAAAGAGGAATCATGGGTAACACATCTATCCTTACCTTAATAATTTTATTCTTGCTGGTTACAGCTTGTAACAGCAATCAAAATACCCCAAAAGATTCTAACAAAGAGCATACTGAAAAATCCACAAAGGTTAAACATCCGGAATGGAGTAAAAATGCAGTAATTTACGAAGTAAATATCAGACAATATACTGAGGAAGGGACATTCAAAGCTTTTGAAGAACATCTCCCCAGACTTAAAGAGTTGGGAGTTGACATTTTATGGCTCATGCCCATTCATCCCATTGGAGAGAAAAACCGAAAGGGAAAATTAGGAAGTTACTACTCTGTAAAAGATTATAAAGGAGTCAATTCAAATTTCGGGACCAAAGAAGATTTCAGGAATCTGGTAAAAGAAATTCACAAACAGGATATGAAGATTATACTGGATTGGATCGCCAATCATACCTCGTGGGATAATCCAATGATTAACGAACATCCTGAATGGTATACCAAAGATTCTTCAGGCAATTTTCAGGCTCCTGTAGATGACTGGACTGATGTGGCTGACCTGAATTATAAAAATCAGGAATTGAGTGACTATATGACTGAAGCAATGAAATACTGGGTTGATGATTTCAACATCGATGGTTATAGATGTGATGTAGCAGGAATGGTCCCCACTTCATTCTGGAATAACACACGCAAAGAGCTGAATAATATCAAAGATGTTTTTATGCTGGCAGAAGCCAATGAGGTAAAACTCCATGAAAAAGCTTTTGACATGACGTATGCATGGGATATCCATTTTATTATGAATGACATAGCTTCCGAAAAAAAGAATGCTAACCATCTGGGCAAAAAGTTGAAGGAAGAACAAAAGAAATATCCTCAGAATGCTTATCGTATGATGTTTACATCAAATCATGATGAAAACTCATGGAAAGGGAGTGTATACGAGAGACTTGGTGGGGGTGTAAAAACATTCGCTGTGCTTACCTACACATTGCCAGGAATGCCTCTGATCTACAGTGGACAAGAAGCTTGCCTGGATAAAAGACTTGAATTCTTTGAAAAAGATCAAATCGATTGGAAAACATGCGATATGACAAAATTATATCAGCAACTGAGTAAATTAAAAAAAGAAAACAAAGCTTTATGGAATGGAAAGTATGGCGGACATTACGAAAGGATTGGAACGAATAATGACAAAAAGGTTTTTGTATTTATGCGGCAAAAAAATGACAATCAGATACTGGTAATTTCTAACCTAAGTAAAGGGTTACAAGAGATATCGTTTAAAGGGAATAAGCATTATGGAAATTATCAGGGTTATTTTAGCAAACAAGAAATCAGTTTTTCAGATAACTCATCTGTCAAGCTAAAACCATGGGAATATAAAGTATATATCAAAAAATAGATTAGTAAAAATATCAATCCTTTTTTCTCTTCTTAACCCGGGCTTCAACCTGCAATTTGTAAGAAACAATGCATAGCCCGGGTTAAGTTATTTGCTAGGTAACATCTGCCAAAATCAAAACCCCTGTCTTACATGGTAAACACTTTATTTCGCTGACTTTTAGCCTCTTTTAGTGCACTTTCAAGTCGCTTTAAAAGAGATGTTTTGGTATCATCGTGTTGTACCATAGTCTGTCCTACACTTGCAGTGAGATACACTATTTTCTGATTAAAAGAAAAAGGTCTGTGTTCAATGGTTCTTCGCAGACGTTCCCCGATTTCTTCCAGATAATCTGATTGAACATCTTTAAACACAATTACAAATTCATCTCCGTTTTTAAAGCGGAAAAGGAGATCAGAAGTTCGAATCTGATGGGAAATCAACTCTACAAGCCGCGTTAGCACTTCATCTCCCAATTCATAACTATAGTTATCATTTATCCGCTTGAAATAATCAAGGTCAATTAATGCCAACGCAATATTCTGGTTGCTTTGTCTGATAAAATCGTGCACCCGAAGATCAAACTCCCTATAGTTAAAGACCTTAGTAAGATAATCTTCTTTTCCCTTTTGCTTTTCTATTTTGTATTTCCTGAAAAACAAAAAATATCCCGTCAGAAATCCAAAAATAAAAAAGAGGATAGGTATAATTATAGATAATTGATTCATCATTACCCGATTATTTTTTCTTTCTTAAATAGGCACCTTTTTTCTGTACATAGTCATATCTCATGTTCTTCCCAGGTTCATAAACCAGGGCCATGACAGAATCCTGACCTTCTTTAATCGAAGCATAATCGGCAAAGTCAAGGTTCCGTATTACAGCTTCAATGACTCTTAAAGCACCGGAATGATCGGCTAGAAGCACTCTTTTACCCAGATTCTTTTTAACCAGTTCAATAAAACTACTTGCAATTCTCCAGTCTGCTTCTATTAATGATTCTCCTTCAGGATAATGGAAAAATCTGTTCTTCAGCAGAGCCTTAATCTTAGCTTCGCGCTGCTTTTCATCTCCCTCATAACGGTTTTTGTAAATTTCAACCATTTTTTTAGTTACATCCTTCTTGTTCTTATGGGTTAATGCCCCGTACTTCTGGGAATTTAGACCATAAACAGCATCAAAAACAATATTTGTATAACCTGCTTCCTGCAAGAAATAACGTGCAGTCTGCTCTGTATTTTCAGATTCACTGCCATAAACCTGTATTGGACGGTCTTTAGAGAACATCCAGAGCGGATACCCTTTTTCTTCCAGTAAGTCTGTAACCACTCTAAAATCTTTCCCTAAATCTTTTGCGGTTTCAATACCCTCGGGCTTTAGCTGGTTACCTACAGAACCACTGATACGCCTGTTGTTTTTCCAGGTATCCCAGTAACCAGAACCTACAAATTCCGGGTTATCTCCTCCGGATTCATGAATGGATTTTCCATGGCGTATGAGGAACACCTGTGTTTGATTTAACGGAACATAAGCCTGCGGATAAAGAGGAATCCCTTTGCCATTGGGTAACCATACAATACCTTCTTTCATAACCAGTCCGCTCCCATCATCAAGCAAACGTCCTTTCATTCGTTTTTTTCCTCCCGGATTGATCTCCATGTCTTCTTCCTGCAAGATCAACTTGGCTCTGTAACGTGTAAACTTCGATCCAATAGCCGGAATATTCCTCGAGGCAAGTACATCACTGAAACGATCAAGGGTGAAGGTCTTTAGCAAGAGCCTTCTAAAGCTGTCATTGTTAATTATCCCATTCCATGCAAGAAAAAACAAATTTGGATCTGCATCTGGAATGTGATTTTGAATGAATTCGTATTTTGACTTAATATAAAACTGGGGGAAAAGATCTTCTTCTTTAAGCATCAACAGAAAGAAATAAATATCTTTCCCAAGCACCTTTAGCTTATCAGTAAAACTCTTGTTTACATCAGATTTAGAAATACCAATTCTGTCGCCATAGATATACTGAAGAAACTCTACATCCTCTTTAACACGCTCTACTCTGTATGAATTGTGAAACTCAGCATGCTCTCGTCTGTCTCCTACTGCTACAGTTGTATCCTTTTTCATTGTGTTTTGTTGTGTCTTTTGCTGAGCTTTTGTTTGCTTTGCTGTTTCGTTGTTTTTCTGGTTTCCTTTTTTTTCTTCTTCACTCATAAAAATCGCATTTTTAGTGTTAGCATATAAAACTATTTCTTAAATAATTTCCCTGAGAATTGCTGGTCTCCTACAATTAACCTGTAGAAATATATTCCGTCGTTAATATTTGAACTCCTTTCAGAATTCCATTGTATTCGGTTCAGCCCTTTTAATGTTCTGCCTTTATCAACAGATAATACTTTCTTCCCTGTCACATTATAAAGCTCCAATTCAACAGCTTCCTGACCAAAAGCCTCAAATTCAAAATAAAATACTGAACCCGAAGGATTAGGATATACATTCACTTTTTCTTCTTCATTCTTTTGATTCAAACCAAAACCCGTAACAGGTGAATCTTCTTCCAGCTTAAGTTGTTTTGTTGAAAAAAGTTTATATTCACCTGGTTTAAGGGTTATATCCATATAATAATTATTGACTTCAATGCTGTCGCCGCTAAAGAATTCATACCATGTGGTTTTCTCTGTAAAAACAGGTTCAATAGTGCCGTTTGTAACCCCAAAGTTACCAATAATTATTACATCCATTGAATCAGATAATAACTGTATTTTCTTCATTTTTGAAGCAACATTCATTGTAATATCAGTAGTCTGGAAAACCTTATATTTCTGACGCAAATTTATCAAATCGCTGAATGTGTTAAACAGATATTTTCTCGGCTCCTGGTTAAAATATTCCCATCTTATAGGCTTGGGACAAGTACGACAATCATATTCAATGGAGACATCATAACCCAGTTCCCCAAATTGCCAGATCATTTTTGGACCGGGAACTGTTAAAAAGAATGTTGCTGCAAGTTCTATTCTGTTCAACGCCGTATCCATTTGTTGAATGTTATAATCACCGGCAGAATTCCCATAATTTATATTTTTATACATCAGTCTTTCTTCATCGTGGCTTTCCATATAACCTACTAAATGAGGAACAGACCAATTATGATTTTTATACGATATTCCGGAAAAATCAGATTTACCGTTCTCATTATATCCCATAGTTGCCTCGTTATAAGCACTGTTATAATTACCCCACACCATACAGCCATATTCCGCCAGTTCCTTTTCTTCACTGTTATCAGTAAAATGTTCCAGTATCACATAAGCATCCTGTTCAACTTCCCAGATTTTGTCTGACATGCGTTTAATATGAGCAATTCTTTCAGCATTATAATTCCAGCCTTCTGCCCCATAGGTGGTATTTGTAAAACCTTTTGTAAAATCGAAACGAAAACCATCGACATTATATTCTTCTAACCAATAGGTGTTTACACTATCAACGAATATTTTTGTATGCGGGCTTTGGTGGTTAAAATCGAATCCCCAACACCAGGGTTCGTGCGGGCAGGTTTGGTTGAACCAGGGGCTCTCACTGGTGGGTTGTCCCCATTCTCCTACATCAGGATCAAAATACATTCTTACCATTGGATTCAGACCATAGGAATGGTTCAGGACCATATCCAGTATTACCGAAATATTATTCTGGTGGCAAGAGTCAATAAATTCTTTAAGTTTTTCTCCGGGGCCATAGTATTTATCAGGAGCAAAATAAAAATCAGGATTGTAGCCCCAACTGCTGTTTCCTTCAAATTCATTTACAGGCATAAGCTCGATGGCATTAATACCAAGGTCTCGAAAATAACCAAGTGTATCTAACAATGTCTGATAATTATGTTTCTCAATAAAATCTCTGATGTGCATTTCATAGATTACCAAATCTTTGTTTGCCGGTGGGTCAAAGTCGGTCACAGACCAGTTATAATTATCCTGTCCTGTTTCAAGAACAGAAGCAATTTCAGAAGTTTCTGTTTCAGGATATTCAATCAATCCAGGATAGGTCTCGCTGGATATGTATTTATCATTGGGAGTACTTAGCTGTTCAGAATAAGGATCTGCAATTTTTAATTCTCCATCTATGAAATATTGAAAAATATATTTGGTGTCTGCCTCCAGATTGTCTGCAGTCAACCAAAAGATACTGTCATTTGGGGTTCTTTTCATTTGGAATTCCTCCCGGACTTTCCAATCTGTAAAATCACCCAAAACATAGGCAAATTCTTTTCCAGGCGAAAACAAAACAAATGTTACCGTGGTATCATCTATATAATTAATACCTTCTCTAACTCCATCGGGGAGTGATTGAACCTGAACAGTTCCGCGGACATGATAGTTTACTGAATCCCTGATAGTATCACTCAAACTTTGAGCTTCTGCCTTTATCCAGTGATTTCCGGCATCAATAGCTTCATGTTTATAGGTAAGAACCGTATCATTAACCTGAGTAACCTCAATATCATCAATATAAAGGATCAATTTTTCCGCATTATTGGAAATAACTTTTATGCT
>CAZWHH010000013.1:0-15895 GCA_964633615.1 uncultured Bacteroidales bacterium
TTACCTTCTTATTGATCATACTAAAAAACTGAGCCATTTCAACTGCAACAGCTCCCTGTCCTACAACTGCAACGCTATCAGGCAATTCCGCTTCATTGTAAAAGGTCTCCAGATCAATTAGTTTGTCTTTAGGTATTTCAACTTCCAGCTCTCTGGGATAAGATCCTGTGGCAATAATTATATTTTTTGCATCGAGTGAACGGTTGTTTACAGAAACTGAATTTTCAGAAGAAATTTTACCTTCTCCTTTAATCACTTCAACCCCATTTTTCACTAATAAATATTCCACACCCCCTGTAAGTTTTTTTGAGATATTAATCGCTCTTTTTTTGGCTTTCTCCCAGTTAAACTCCAGTTTAGTCTCGTCAATCCCCTCTACGCCAAATTCATCGGCTTTTTTTAGACGATCGAAATATTTTGCACTTTCAATTATAGCTTTTGAAGGGATACAGCCCCAGTTCAAACACATTCCTCCAATGTCCTTTTTTTCTATCAGGGCTGTTTTAAGTCCTACCTGTCCGGCCCTTATGGCAGCTACGTAGCCACCAGGACCTGAACCAATTATTATAACATCATATTCCATAATTTATTTAAAATTTTCAGATTCAACTAAAAAGGTTAATCCATTATTAAATTAACAGGTTCACCCAGATATTCTATAATTGTATTGAGGAAACGAGAAACTTCGCCTCCATCCACAATACGATGATCAACAGACAGTGACAGGGGCAGTATTTGTCCGGGGACAATTTCATCCTTATCATTCACCACCGGTTTTTTCAGAATTCTTCCTATTCCAAGTATTCCTGCCTGAGGGTAGTTAATAACCGGTACAGCAAACTGTCCGCCAATAGACCCATAACTTGTTATAGTGAAAGTTCCGCCCTTCATATCATCCATTGTTAATTCACCATCTCTTGCTTTTTGCGCAATTTCATTGGTTTTTTGAGCCAATTCAGAGATTGATAATTTGTCTACATTTTTAATTACAGGAACAACCAAACCTTTTTCAGTATCTACAGCAATACCAATGTTATAATATTTTTTGTAGATCATTCGGCCATTGTCCATATCCATCTCAGCATTCAGTTGTCTGTGTTTCTTCAGTGCCAAAGCAGTTGCCTTAAGAATAAAGGGCAGATAATTAAGTTTTAGCCCCTGATCCTTATATTTTTCTTTATATTTTCCTCTGACCCGTACCAATTCAGAGATCTCCACTTCATCCATCACTGTCATATGAGCCGCATTATGTTTTGATTGGATCATATTTTTAGCAATGGTCTTTCTCATCTGAGTAAGATCTTCATATTCTACTGTTTGTTCCTGCCCTTCTTCGGAGGCAGCTTTCGACGGTTGCTTACCCTGTTTATCTATGTAGTTATGAATATCTTCTTTCATAACTCGTCCGCCGGGCCCTGTACCTTTAATCTCGTCGATATTCACTCCAAGATCTTTGGCAAGTGCACGTGCAACAGGAGTAGCAAGTGCTTTCTTTCTTGGTTTTTCATCCTCTTCAGATTTTTTTGTAGCCCCCATTCCTTCTTCACTGGATGGCAGATGACCTCCATCTCCTGCTACTTCAATGGTGCCAACTACTCCGGCACCTTCTTCCTCTTCTACTCCTTCTTCAGAAGGTCCGGCAGGTTCTTTTTTAGCTTCTTCTACTGCTTCTTCACCTTCAACACCTTCAATCTCGATTTCGGCAAGTGGATCACCCACATTAATAGTTTCTCCCTCTTTTCCGTAAAGAGCAGCAATGGTTCCTGTTTTCGGAGAAGGAATATCCGTAGTAACCTTATCGGTCTCAACCTGTACCAATGACTGGCCAGATTCAACCTCCTGACCTTTTTTAACATACCATTCTACAATGGTACCTTCATCTAAACCTTCTCCTATATCTGGAAATTTAAATACATGTCTCATAACAAATTAAAATTTGACGGTTCGTTCAATTTCATAGTAAATTTTTTCCGGTGAAGGCAAATAATGATGCTCGCCCTGAGGCAACGGAAATATCGTATCAAAACCGGATACTCGTTTTGGTGGAGCTTCCAGGTAAAGGAAAGCATCTTCATTGGCAACAGCCATGAGTTCTGAACCAATACCGAAACTTTTTGGCGCTTCAGCAACGACAACAATTCTTCCCGTTTTTTTCACGGAACTAATAATAGTTTCTCTATCAATAGGGTATACTGTTCGCAAATCAATTAGTTCAACAGATATCCCGGCTTTCTTGGCCATTGCCATCGCTTTTTGTGTATCTCTCATCATAGCACCGAATGAAACCACAGTCACATCGGAACCTTGTTGCACTACATTAGCTTTGCCTATCTCTACTTTGAACTTGTCATCCGAAACTTCCTGTTTAACAGCTCTGTATATCCTTTTCGGCTCCATATAAATAACGGGGTCCTCACTTTCAATAGCTGATATCAAAAGACCTTTGGCATCATGTGGTGTAGAGGGGATTACTACTTTCAGACCAGGAATATGTCCATAAATGGCTTCCATGCTTTCGGAGTGGTGTTCAAGTGCCTTGATACCACCGCCATAAGGCATGCGAATAACCATTGAACTTGTATATTTTCCCCGGCTTCGGTTTCTCATACGAGAAACATGGGAAATAATCTGATTAAAAGCAGGATATGCAAAACCTGAAAACTGCATTTCAACCACAGGCTTCATTCCTGCTACGGCCATACCAACGGCAGTACCAACAATTCCGGATTCCGCAAGAGGAGCATCAAAAACACGATCGGCACCATGCTTTTCCTGCAAACCCTGGGTTACACGGAATACACCGCCTTCATATCCAACATCTTCACCATAAACGATGACGTCTTTATTATCTTGTAACTTTATATCTAAAGCGTTATTAATTGCTTTTACAAGGGTCATTACACTCATTTATTTACCCTCCTTCCATTTTAAAAATTTTTCATGATCATATAATTGTTTCTGCAAATCATCAGGCATTTCTGCGTAGAGATACTTAAATACATCTTCAAGTGGATATTCGCCATAATTTTCAGCAGCTTCAAACTGTGTTTCTACTTCTTTCTTGAACTGCTTATTAATTTTTCCTTCCTCTTCATCACTCCATAACTTTTTATCTACGAGATGAGCTTTTAATCTTGTCATTGGATCTTTAGGAGCCCATGATTCTTCTTCTTCCCTGGTTCGGTATTTTGAAGGATCATCTGAAGTTGTATGTGCACCTCTCCTGTAGGTAAGGGCCTCAATTAAAACAGGACCCTCTCCTTTTTTGGCAAGTTCTGCAGCTTCCTGAGTAGCCTTTGTCATGGCGTAAAAATCATTTCCATCTACCTTTATTCCTTTTATTCCATATGAATATGCTTTCACTGCCAGGTTTTTAGAGGATGTTTGATTCTGTACATTGAAAGAAATAGCATATTGGTTGTTCTGAATTACGAAAACAACCGGCGCTTTCCATACTGCTGCAAAATTAAGTGCCTCGTGGAAATCACCTTCCGAGGTTCCACCATCTCCTACAAAAGTATAAACCACTTCATCTTTTTTATGGTACTTTATTTCATAACCTATCCCGGCAGCATGTAATAATTGCGATGCTATCGGTACAGAAACGGGTAGTAAATGTTTGGCTTTTTCAAACTTTGAGCCATCTTCATAACCCATAAAATACAGGAAAACTTCTTTAAGTGTAGCTCCTTTAGCAAGCCATAATCCCAACTCACGATAAGCAGGTACTACCCAGTCGCTTTCTCTTATTACCTGGGCGATACCGCCTGCAATTGCCTCCTGACCATAGTTTGGAGGATAAGTGTAAATCCTTCCTTGCCGCTGAAAAGACACAGTCATCAGGTCTGCTGTACGGGCAAAAAGCATGTCTTTGTATGCCTGTAAAAGCTTTTCATCAGAAATTTCAGGCATATATTTTTGATTTGCAATCTGTCCGTTGTCATCCATTATGCTAAAGAGCTTGTCTTTTAATGGATCGTATTCTTTAAACATTTTGCCTCCTTTGTATTTAACATTAATACTCATTTTAAATCATCTAACAACGTTTATCAAATTTTGTTTAACGAACACCTGTCAGGATATTCACAAAATTGCAGTGTATATTACAAAAAGAAATGAAGGCAAATTGGTTATAAAGCTGAAAAAATAGATTTTTCTCAACACTATGTTCTATTAAATTAATATAGACAAGACTGAAAAGTGAATAATAAATGTTTGACATAAAACTCATTCATTTGTTGGGTCTGTATGCCTGGATGCTAAAAAATATATAAATAAATTTGAAAATTATTAAAAAAGTACGTAAATTTGTACTTAAATAATAACAAGGAGGTTTAATTATGATTGCAGCAAATTATTCGGAATTTCGGGTAAAACTAAAAAAGTTCCTGGATGATGTAGAGGATAACAATGAGACTCTGATAATAAAAAGAAAAAGTGGTAAAGGAGCTGTAATGATTTCATTAGATGAGTATAATTCTATAATGGAAACAGTACATTTATTAAGTTCAAAGACTAATGCTGATAGACTTTATGAGTCAATCAGACAAATGAATGAGGGAAAAACAGTACAAAAAGACTTTAAAAACGAATAATGCTGGTTACTTTTACAGAAAATGCGTGGGAAGATTATAACTCATGGCAAAAAGAGGATAAAAGGATAGTCAAAAAGATTAATGAACTGATAAAAGATATTCAAAGGACTCCATTTGAAGGAAAGGGAAAACCTGAACCTTTAAAATATGATTTAGCAGGATTATGGTCCCGCCGAATTGACTTGGAGCATCGCCTGGTATATAAGTACGAAGATAAGCACATCTATATTTACAGTTGTAAGTATCATTACGACAAATAAGTTCATGCAACTCAACATATATCATTTGGTATGGGATGTGGCGAATTCGGGTGTCGGCTTTAGCAAAATTTTATATCGGACGACTAGAATGCGTTGCGTTAAATCCCGCATGGTGCATATAGATTTCCGTTACACAAAATCAAAATATTATGCTCTTTTCTACTGTTTGAGGGATTTTGCAAATAAAAAAGCGTGAATCTGCGAGAAAAACAGATTCATGAATCATTTTTCGATGAATTTTTTCTTAAAAGTATGTTGAAGTCTTTCAACGGGAAATGGTCTCCCATGACCAGGAAAACAATATTTGATACCAGATTTCAGAAGTTTTTCCCAACTTTTACTTAATAATTCAGGCTCATTAGCAAAAGGAGGATAAACCTGTGGAAAAATACTAAAAGCTGTATCTCCCAGGATCGCATATTTATCATCAAGAATTACAGTTAAGGAACCAATAGTATGACCGGGGGTTGATATTATATAACCATTCAGACCAAAATCAGAAAGATCATATTTATCTTCTACAAGAATCTCTGGTTCAACAGGTGAAAATTTTCCCATTGAACTAAAATATTTCTGTCCCATTTTTATTATAAATCTGAAAAAAGGACTTGTCCCTTTCGGGAAAGGGGTATAACCGTTCTTTAGCTCTTCTGCTTCTTTAGCTGAAACCGCAACCTTTGCACCTGTTTCATTTTTTAATTCAGCTAAACTACCTGAATGATCATAATGTGTATGGGTAAGAATAATGAGTTTAATATCAGATTCTTTTAGTCCCTGGTTAGTAACTGTTTTTAAAATCTTCTTATGTTTATTCTTGTTTCCCGCATCAATTAAGATTGAATTATTTCCATTCTTAATTAAATATACATTAGAAGATCCCGCGTTTATTCTGAAAATATTTTTCATAGATTTATTTTTTTAAAGTTTGATCAATTGTTCCATCGGGTAACATATTATCAGGATGAGGAAGGCCTTTTTCTTCCATCTTGTATCTTGTGCAGGCAGACCAATCACCCTTACAATATTGTTCTATCCATGATTTGCTAAGCATTCCTTTTTCGTAATAGACTTTCATCGGACACATTGAATACCATTTGCAGGTTCTCATAATCACATTCAGTTTTAAATAATTTTTTCTTAATATTTCAAATAAATTTTCATTGTGTACAACTGCTGAAGGATGCCGAAGTGGAAAGATCTTTCTTTTTCCTGCTGTTTTCAAATTTCCAAAAAGATCAGGGAAGCTTTTTCTGTTTGGAATATTAAACTGATATCGTCCTAAAACAGCTTTTGTTGCATGGTATCCTAAAGGTATCAAAACAGAAGGATTAACCAGTAAAATTTCTTTATCAAGATATATGCTGCAGGAATTTATCTCTTCCTGATGCGGCTTACGGCATTTGGGTAAAAAGCATTTTACAAGATTGGTCATGTACACATCCTCACGGTCAAAATCCAGGAATGAAAACAATTGATCAAGCACTTTTCCAGAAGGGCCAATAAACATGCAGCCTTCTTTATCTTCTTCCCTGCCCGGGGCCTGTGCAATAAAAAACAAATCAGCATTCAGATTTCCCTCACCGGGCAATGCATTATGCCTTGTTAATGCCAGATCACATCTTCGGCAGTTTCTTATACTATTGCTCAACCGATCTGTTTTAGAATTTATATCAACTGCTTTCATCAAGGTTAAAAACTTAAATTTATCTTCAAGTTTGACTAATTATTTCAGGAATTTCATAAATTTATCGATAATTCAAAAGAAAATCAACATATACTTAAACGGGTCATGCTAGAAAAAACATTACAATTCTTTAATAAAAAAATCTGGAATATTTCGCTGGAAAGGCAATCAGGGAGACAAAAAACATGGTTGCGAATTCTGAGAATTATCACATTGGCTGTACGTGGTTTTAAGGAAGACAAAATAGGACTCCGGGCTTCAGCCTTAACTTTTTTTACCCTGTTGGCGGTGGTTCCATTGATGGCTATGATTTTTGGAATAGCCAAGGGTTTTGGACTGAAACAATATTTAATTGATCAAATTCAGGCGAATTTCAGCGGACAACAAGAGATATTAAACTGGATCATTAATTTTGCCAACTCATTCCTGGACAATGCCAAAGGGGGCATCATTACAGGCATAGGCCTGGTAATTCTTCTTTGGTCTGTATTAAAGGTTTTTTCGAATATAGAAAGCTCATTCAATGCCATTTGGCAAATCCAAAAATCACGAAGTTGGTTCAGAAAGTTCAGCGATTATTTTTCTTTTATGTTCATTGCCCCGATAATGATGGTTATAGCAAGTTCTGCTACTGTTTTTATAAAAGTTCGTTTCGAACAGATCTCAGATGAAGTATCTTTACTGGGTTTCATCAGTCCGGTCATTTTCTTTTTAATCCGGTTAATACCCTATGTACTTATCTGGGGAGTGTTTACCTTTTTATATATGTTCATGCCCAACACCCGGGTAAAATTCAAACCAGCTTTGATTGCCGGTATTGTAGCAGGTACTATTTTTGTTCTTACCCAATGGGCTTATATTAATTTCCAGGTAGGAGTTTCAAGATACAGTGCTATTTATGGTAGTTTTGCAGCTCTTCCTCTTTTTATTATCTGGTTACAAATCAGTTGGCTCATCATATTGTTAGGGGCAGAAATCTCATTTGCCGGTCAAAATCTCCAGCAATATGAATTTGAGTCAGATATTGAAAACATCAGTGTGTACAGCAAAAAAATCCTTGCATTGATCATCACCCATTTGATGGTTAAAAATTTTAATAAAGCTGAAAAACCGCTGACCGCTGAGGAAATCAGTCACCTCCTAAAAATACCCATGCGACTGGTGAGAAAAATACTTTTCCAGCTGGTTGAATCCAGAATACTCTCTGAAATTATCAGCCCGGATACAAAAGAAAGAGCTTATCAGCCCGGACAAGACATTGACAATTTAACCATTATATATGTATTAAATAAATTGGACCATTTGGGAAAAGACAAAATAATCTCAACTGATAATGCTGAATCAGAAAAAATACAACAGATAGTGGAGGATTTCAACAAAACCCTCGAAAAAACAGAGGGAAATAAACTATTGAAAGAGATTTAACAGGAAATTTAAGAATAAAAAGCAAATAATTCTTAATCTGTGTATTCTGTTTTATTTCAAAAACTGCACGTATCCTATTAAAAATCATGTTTTATTCATTCCTGCTTTTCATAATAAGCTTCAGCTGTTTCTTCCAGTTCCCTGTACCATTTTTCACCGTATCTTCGGATTAACACATCTTTAAGAAAGCGATAAACCGGTACTCCTTCTTTTTTACCCAATTCAACAGCAGGCTTGCAGACATCCCATTCATGATAGTTGAGGGCTTCAAGCTTATCAATCTTTTTTATCCTTATAGGGTATAAATGACAAGATATGGGTTTCCTGAAAGAAATTAAATTTTCAAAATATGCTTTTTCAATGGCACATTTTGCAATCCCCTCTTCAAATATTGCATAAGCACATTCCTCTCCGTTAATGAGTGGAGTCACCCATTCACCGTCATTGTCCTTAACATATAATCCCTGTTCATCAATAGCCCTGATATTTTTTCCTTTTAAATAAGGTTGAATTAAGGGATAGATATCTTTAAGTATTTTTGTTTCTTCTTCTTCAAGTGGAGCTCCTGCAACACCTTCCACGCAACACATTCCCTTACAAGCAGACAAATCACATTTAAACTTCTCTTCAAAAAGATCCAGACTTACCAACGTTTCACCAATTAATACCATTCATTCAGATTTAATATTAGATTAATACTTTTCCGGTCATATCCTCCGGAATATCCACATTCATAATTTTTAGCAGTGTTGGGGCCACATCCGCTAAAATACCATCATTAATTTTTTTATATTCATCAGAAACCAATATACAGGGAACAGGGTTTGTTGAATGGGCTGTATTCGGACTGCCATCCGGATTTACAGCATTATCTGCGTTTCCATGATCAGCGATTATTAATGCATTATAGCTATTTTCTTTAGCAGCTTCAACTACTTCTTTCAAACATCCGTCCACAGTTTCTATCGCTTTTTTAATGGCTTCAAAAACACCTGTATGCCCTACCATATCGCCATTGGCAAAATTCAAACAAACAAAGTCTGGTTCGCCATTTTTCAGTTCTTTAACAATGGCATCCTTCACTTCTATAGCACTCATTTCAGGTTTTTCATCATAAGTTTTAACCTCCTGGGGGGAAGGAATCAGTATTCTTTTTTCATTTTCAAATTCTTCTTCCCGACCTCCGGAAAAAAAGAAAGTTACATGTGCATATTTTTCGGTCTCTGCAATACGTATTTGCTTCTTGCCTCTTTTAGCCAGTACCTCACCAATTGTATTTTTAATATTTTCCTTTTCATAGATAATGCGAATATTTTTAAAAGATTCGTCATATCTGGTCATTGTGAGATAATACAATGGCATGGTTTGCATACCATGTTCAGGCATATCCTTTTGTGTCAGGGCAATAGTCATTTCTCTCAGCCTGTCAGTCCTGAAATTAAAGCAAATTACAACATCATCTTCTTTTATAGTGCCCACGGGCTCACCTTTATCATCAACAGAAACGATTGGTTTAATAAACTCATCAGTAACCCCATTATCATATGATTCCTGTATAGCATTTACGATATTTTGTGTTTGCTTTCCTTTTCCCCTAACAAAGAGATCATACGCTTCTTTGATCCTGTCCCATCTTTTATCCCTGTCCATTCCATAAAATCGTCCAACAAGGGAAGCGATCTGTCCATTAGATTTTTCCAGATGATCCTGCAAATTCTGTACATAACCTTTTCCGCTTTGCGGGTCGGTATCTCTCCCATCTGTAAGTGCGTGTATATAAACTTTATCCAGACCATAATCACTGGTCAGATCACATAATTTATAAAGGTGTTTATCTGAAGAATGAACACCCCCGTCAGAAACAAGCCCAATAAAATGGACGGCTTTATCATTGTCTCTGGCATATTGAAAAGCATCATTCTGTACCTTGTTTTTGTCAAATGAACCATCCTCTATCGCTTTATTAATACGGACAAGATCCTGGTATACAACCCTTCCGGCACCAATATTAAGATGTCCTACTTCGGAATTACCCATTTGTCCTTCAGGCAGACCTACATTTTCTCCGGAAGCCTGAAGTTTAGAATTCGGGTAATTTTTCAGGAGACTATCCATATAGGGAGTTTCTGATACACTAATTACATTGGATTTGTCTTCTTTGCCCAAACCCCAACCATCAAGTATGATCAATATTGATTTATTGTTTTTCATAGTTTTTATTTTTCAATAAATAAGACATCCTGAAAAGGATATTTGTTCGCGGGGTCAAAATTATAAAAAGCATCTTGAAAATAGCAAAAAAAATCACCGACCTTTCAGCCGGTGATTTTTTTTAGAATAATACAAAAATATTACTTCATTTCTTCTGGCATCCAGCTTTCAACAAGCACTTTATGACTATTATACCATTTTTTGGCGGCTTTTAATTCATCTTCACCTTTATCAATGGCATCCATCAGGTTGTAAAGCTGTGTTTCTTCCATGTTAAAGTTTGTGAAAAATTTATAAGCAACAGGAAAATCTTCTTTAAATCCTTTTCTGGCAATAATTCCACAAACATCCTTAGGATAAATTTCTTTAGGATCTTCTAAATATTTAAGATCATAATCAGCCCACATGTAGTGAGGTTTCCAACCAGTAATTACAATAGGTTCCTTCTTATCATAAGCTCTCTTAAGAGAGGCCATCATAGCAGGGCCACTTGATGTAACCTGTTTGAAATCAAGATTATACTCTTCAATTGCCTTAATTGTATTCCTATGAATACCTGCTCCACTGGCAATTCCTATTATTTTACCATCAAATTTATCAACATTTTCATTCAATTCAGGAATAGTATTCACATCAACATACTGAGGTACGACGAGACCTGTTGTTCCGCCACTGAATGATTCTCCTATTTTATCAATCTTATCCCCAAATTCTTCCCAATAGTCTGAGTGTGTATGAGGAAGCCATGCATCCATCATAAGATCACCATCACCTTTTGCTATTGCTGCATAGATCGGACCCGGATCAAGTTGTGTTACTTTAACATCATATCCTTTGTCTTCAAGAGCAGCTTTAGCCAGGTTGGTAAAAGCAATTCCCTCAGCCCAGTTAGGATATAAAATCTTAAGCTGTTCAGATTGTTCTGCAATTTTTTCACCTTCTTTTTCTTTTTCAGCTCCTTGCTTACAAGCTGTAAAAGTCAATACCGCAGCTCCAAGTAGAACTGCTAAAGTTGTTTTTAGATTAAATTTTAGTTTTCGCATAGTTAATTCTCCTTTTTTGGTTAGTAAATTGTGATTAAGGTTTTTATATAATTTATATTTTTATTCTTCTTCTACTTGCTTTCTTGAAATACTTAACGATTGTGTCACACGATCTAAAAAGATTGCAAGTATAACAATCCCGACTCCTGCTTCAAAACCAAGAGCCATGTCCGCTTTAGTAATACCTTTATAAACTGCCTCACCTAAACCACCAGCACCTACCATTGAGGCTATAACAACCATTGACAATGCGAGCATTATTACCTGGTTCACACCTGCAAAAATTGTTGGTTTGGCAAGAGGTATCTGTACTTTATATAGAAGTTGTCGTTTAGTACATCCGAAAGCCCTTGAGGCCTCCACCACATCCTCCTGCACATTCCTGATTCCAAGGTTTGTGAAACGCACTGCAGGTGGCAATGCAAACACAATGGTTGCAATAACACCAGGTACGTTCCCTACGCTAAAAAAGATAATTGCAGGAATGAGATAAACAAATGGAGGCAGTGTCTGCATGAAATCAAGAATAGGTCTGATTATTTTTTCTGCAGTATCATGTCTTGAAGCATAAACGCCTAATGGAATTCCAATAATAAGAGCAATTATTGCAGAGACTAGTATCAGTGCAATAGTTTGCATTGTTTCTTCCCAGTACCCCATTATCTGGAGAAGTAATAAACCAAGAATTGTAAACAGAGCGGTTCCGCCTCCAGCTTTCAAGGCACCTTTAGAAAATACTTTATGACCCTTGGAAGTCATAGTATAAGCCAAAATAGCAAACAAAATAATAATTACAAATGGAGGAGGGTAATAAAGTACATCCTTCAGAAAAGAAACCATTGAATCAATACCAACAGTGATTGCGTCAAACAGTCCGGATGCATTATCAGAAAGCCAGTTTACTGCGCTTTCCACCCATTCTCCCAAGGGGATATCCCATTCAGATGGTAATAAAGATATATTTAGTATCATAAGTCAATTCCTCCTTCTTTTCTAAGTTGTTTAACTTCGTCTCTTTGTTTGCCAATCATTTCCGCAATAACTGTTGAATGAACCACAACTCCTATTAATTTTTTGGTATCATCTATTACTGCAAGGTTCAGATCGGTATCCAGGAATAAAGGCAATAGTTCAGCTACAGGTGTATCCGGGTTAACTGCTTTCACTTCTTCTTTTGTATACATGAATTCTTTCAAATCACGGATCCCTTTATCTTCCATTTCCTGCATGTCGGTATCTTTCACGAATCCTAAGAACTTACCATCTTCATCAATAACGGGTAAAGAAGTGACTCCATTGTTACTCATTTTACGTAATGCAGCTCGCGGTCCATCCTGTTTTATTCTTACATTTGCAGGATTTTTAAACATCACAGTATAGGCAGTAACAATGCCTCCGCGGTCTACATTTTCCACAAAAGCTTTCACGTAATCATCAGCCGGATTGGTAAGTATTTCCTCGGGAGTTCCGATCTGAACGATTTTACCCTCTTTCATAATGGCAATACGATCTCCAAGTTTCAGGGCTTCATCCAAATCGTGGGTGATAAACAAAATTGTTTTGTGTACCTTTTCCTGCAAATCAAGTAGCTCATCCTGCATATTTGCACGTATCAAAGGATCAAGTGCACTAAAAGCCTCATCCATTAATAAAATTTCAGGGTCAGTTGCAAGCGCCCTTGCTAGTCCTACACGCTGTTGCATACCTCCACTAAGCTGTCCGGTCATTTTTTCTTCATAACCTTCCAGTCCTACAGTTTTTATCACATCATAGGCTTTCTTAATTCGGGTTTCTTCATCAACTCCTTGTATTTCCAATCCAAATGCAACATTTGAGCTTACAGTTCGGTGGGGTAATAATCCAAAATGCTGGAAAACCATGGTCATTTTCTTACGACGTATATTTAAACGCAATTCCTTCTCATTTACAGAAATAACATCTTCATTGTCGACCAGAATTTTTCCGTTTGTTGGTTCTATAAGACGGTTGAAACATCTTAAGAGCGTTGACTTTCCACTACCGGAAAGTCCCATCACAACAAAAACTTCTCCTTCTTCAATTTCAAGGCTGGCGTTGTTCACACCCACTGTACATCCAGTTTGATTCAAAATCTCAACCTTGCTTGTTCCCTTTCTAAGAAGTTCCTGTGCTTCGTTAACATTCTTTCCGAATATAACGCTAAGATTTTCTACTTTTATTTTGCTCATAATATTTTCAAAATATCGATATTATTCAAAATTAGGGAAAATAATTGATAATTAAAATTAAATTCCTAAGAAATGTTCACCAGAACTGGTACATAAGAACTCCTCGTCCCCTTCATTAAGGGACAAGGAGTTTATCTTACAGTTCTTTATAAAAAGCTCTTAGAAATAGTAACCAATGTTGATGTTGAAACGAAGGTTCCAATCAACCTGATCAATTGGTACAGGTTTTCCAACTTTCTCAGCATCTTCTGTATAGAAATATTTTTCTTCGTCAGCAGGGTCATCTGACCAGGTTCTACCCTGACCTAAACCTGTTCCGAAGTTTTCAGTTAACCATGGCTGGTTTTTACCTAGGGCAAAATCAACATAAGTGTAAATACTTCCTGCAGTAAGCATAAAACCAGGGATTAAATGATATGTATCTTCAAAATTTTCTTCAACTTTATCAATCATAGTAAAGTCAAGATATGTTGTTACACTGCTAATGGGACCCCATTCTACAGGAATATTGTAGGAAAGTCCGGCTACATACATATTTGCCTTAGCAGCAACACTATATGGATATCCATAAGCACCCATTGAAACAATGTCAAGGTCACGAGTTACTGTTTCTCCACTTGAAGGATCTACGAACTCATCACTTTGGGCAGTATAATTATAGTTTACATACTCTGCTTTTAAATTAAAATCACCAAAATTACCTACAACGTGAGCAGCCAGCGCAGAAGTCCAGTCTGCATCATCGTTAGTACTGTTATAAAGCTGTCCGAATTGAGCGCTTGCTCCAATTTCCCAATCTTCGTTCAGATTATAGGCTAATCTTGCATTAAATTGGTTTAATTCACGAAGGGATGCTTGCATTGGTTGAAGATTATCATTGTCATCAAGATAATAACCGGTTCCGGAAATAACATCATAGGAATAACGACCTGCTCCGTTTAACCCTCCACCTGCAGGTCCTTGCGGTTCTGCCTGACGGAAGTAAGCCAATGATAGTTTCAGGTTTTCAGAAGGTGTAATGTCAAAATTAATTCCCATATCATAATCATCCTCAAGACCTACATAATAGGGTCCCTGGAACCACCATGAATGAGAAGCATAAGTTGTAATACCAAAGGGTACCTGTGTTACACCCAACTCCATATAAACATTGTCGGAGAGTCCATACCCTAAGAAACCATGATGAATAAAGTGGGTATTAAACGTTGGATAGAAACGATACTCAAAGCTCAGGTCAACATCAGCTACTGAACCATCAACATTCAGTCTCCATGTATCCCATGTAGCATAAGTATTCAGTGTAGTTGGATCACTTTCGTAGCTTTCGCTGATTACATTATAACGTACAGCTCCACCGAAAGTAAAACCGTCTTCGTCTTCTTCTTCCTGCGCAAACGAAGTTGCCGGAAGAATTAAAAGTAAAGAAAATAAAAATGATAGAATTTTAATCATGTTTTTTGTTCTCATAGAATCACTTTTTTAAGGTTTAAAAATATTTAAATTTATTATGTTTTAAAGGGTAACAAAACTAATAAAAAAAATTTCGTACAAGATATTTTTTATGTTAAATTGGAGTCAATTTTCCCTTTTACTATTTTAAATAACTAAATGTAAGCAAAATATATTAAAAAACAAAATTTAATATTTACTATAGAACATATTTTTTAAATCACTAATCAATCTAACCCAAAAATAATGTGCCATCATTCACATAATTTTCTAAAAAAAGAGCTGTATTGCATCAATAATTTCTGTGCAAAAAATCGAAATGGGTAACAAAAAAGAAGATGAAAATGTTCAAAAAAAAAAATCACGCCGGTGCGTGATTTGAGAGTGGAGCCACCTGGAATTGAACCAGGGACACACGGATTTTCAGTCCGTTGCTCTACCGACTGAGCTATGGCTCCTTTTGTAAAGCGATTGCAAATGTAATGAAAAAAATCTTTTTGCAAAATATTTATATTATTTTTTCTTCGTTTCTTAAATAACCCAATAATCAACAAATAATTACAAAAACATTGAAGATTATTTTTTTAATAATATATCGCTCATTTTACTAATTTTGCAGAACGCAAAAACAAGTTATTCTAAAAGAAAAACAGACCCGGATTGCGGGTTTCTGTCACATAACAAATATAATCACGCCATGATTCAAAATATTTAGATTCATTCAAATTGGCAAATATATCAATCCGCCGGGTATGGAACAGATAAAAATCAGGGACGATAAAAATAAGGTCATGAAATATTATACACACCAATTAAGCAATGGTTTAAGAATTATCCACGTCGAAAACAAATCCGATGTGGCCCATTGTGGATTAATCATAAATGCAGGGTCGAGGGACGAGGAAAAACATGAACAGGGAATTGCCCACTTTATTGAACATCTGATTTTTAAGGGAACCCACAAACGAAAAGCTTTTCACATTTTAAGCAGGATGGATAATGTAGGGGGAGATATCAATGC
>CAZWHH010000014.1:0-15290 GCA_964633615.1 uncultured Bacteroidales bacterium
TACCCTTGATGGATGGCTTAGAAACTGTTTTGATTTTACTTAAAAATTCTACTTCACCAAATTTTGAAGATGTTATTCTTCATAGCCCCGTCCTTTAGGGCGGGGTTAAGGTAAACCCTAATATCCGTTCGATTTCTAAAAATTTTGTATTTTAATTTACAAAATTTTTAGAAATCATACACGGAAGGGACATTTGAATCCCCGCCCTAAAGGACGGGGCTATGAATCACAAAAAATTAATTTGTTAAAGCAGGACAAAATCAAAACAGTTTCTTAGTTTATCAATAAATTTAAAGCAGAGAACGAATTGTTTAAGAATAAATAAAAAGCGAGACATGGGTTCATGTTTCGCTTTTTATTTTAAAATAGAATTTTTGTTCAGTGCTTTCTGATACTTTGCAGCATTTAGCATATGTTGATAATGGGTACTTGAAAAATTGTGGTATCCGGAGAAGTCGGGTTTCGCACAGAAATAGAGATAATTATG
Source organism: uncultured Bacteroidales bacterium (assembly GCA_964633615.1). Classification (GTDB taxonomy): domain Bacteria; phylum Bacteroidota; class Bacteroidia; order Bacteroidales; family UBA12077; genus JAGXLC01. The sequence goes on from CAZWHH010000014.1 coordinate 488, forward strand.
GTGTTCATGGTTTAATACTGAATTTATTGCCGCTATAGAGGGAATTGAAATTGGTCCGGGAGGCAACCCTGCATTTTTATAAGTATTGTAGGGTGAATCCACACTCAAATGTTTTTTAAGCACTCTTTTTATGGTAAAATCTTTTAAAGCAAACTTAATGGTAGGATCAGCCTGAAGTCTCATCCCTTTTTCCAATCGATTGATATACACTCCTGCAATTTTTTCCATTTCGTCATTCCTCATAGTTTCCTCATCCACAATAGAGGCCAGTGTAATGATCTCTACCGGTTGCATGTTCACTTTACGTGCTTTTTGCAGTTTTTCTTTGCTCCAGAATTTTTGATATTCTCTGTGCATTCTTTGAATAAATTCTTCTGCAGAGCGATTCCAGTAGATTTGATATGTGTTTGGAATACACATTGCCAGGGCAGTCTGAGGTGTGAATTCGTATTTTTCAAGGTACGCTCTGTTGTTTAGGAGATGAACCAACTTTGCAGAATCAGCTTCTATCTGATTGGAAACCACAGAGGCCAGCTCTTTTTTGGTTCTTATATTATTGAAGATTAAATCAACAGGAGCCTGTTCTCCGGAGCGTAATAAATTGATTATCTCATTATTACTCATTTGGTCTTTTATAAGATACCGTCCCGGGTAGACATGATTGGGGTAGTTTTTCTTTTGGGCCAGCCACTTGAAGGATTCTGTATCTTCGATAATATTTTCTTTGTTCAGAATTTTAATAACATCATTAAATTCTGAGCCGGAAGGGATATAAAGATATCTTGAGGAATGATTCTGTAAATTTACATTGGGTTCATATACTTTTTCATAAGTTGTATAAAGTTTCCAAAGCCCTGCCAATGCAATTAGTATTAGAATTAAAACAAGGTATCTTTTTGTTTTGTATGTTTTCTTTCTCTGAGTCATTGTTTATAATAATTTAACTCATGCAAAAATAAATGTTTTTCTTAAATTGTAGTATGTTTCAACAAATGAAAATATGATTTTGTTTGTAATCTTATTACCATGAAGCACACCAATAATTTAATACCGGATTATGTTGTTATATTCATAAAAACTATTTATTTTAGCATTTGATTTAAAGAAAAACAGAAAAATGCCGGGAAAAGGAAAAGTACTTGTTGTAGATGATTCAATGACCAATGTTTTTTTACTCCAGACCTTGCTGGAGGAGAAAAGCTATGAAGTGATGTTTTGTTACGATGGAAAAGAAGCCATTGAACATGTGGATAACGAAGAATTCGATCTTATCCTTTTAGATCTTATGATGCCTAATGTAGATGGTTTTGATGTACTTCGGCATTTAAATAAAAAAGAGGAGCCTTCTCAAACAAAGGTTATTATTATTACCGCCAGGGAAGATACAGGAAGTCAACAAAAAGCACTTGAACTGGGAGCTACAGAGTATCTTACCAAACCTGTTGATATCGATGAGTTAATGAACAGGGTCAGCAAATACCTTAATTAAGGGTTCTGAGAAAACACTTCACTGTCTGCACGTTATCCTTGTCCAACCTGAGTCATCCAGTCTTTTTTTTCCCTAAAGAGAGGTCAACCCACAAAAAGTAGAAATGTGAACTACAATTTATTCATACAGGGTCATAACTTAGGGTTTGCTGAAAAACACAAAATAAACTTATAATGAGTGCTATACATATATTTATTATTTGCAAAATGCAAGGTTTCTTACTAATATTAGCTAATAACTTTGCATTTTTTAAAAAAATATTTTGTTAGCCTGTAGCACATCATCTACTTCGTTGGCTTCAGCTCGCAGTATTAATATACAGCTTCGCTTCGCCGCCTTGTATATGATGCATTACAGACTTTTTCAGCAAGCCCTAACTTAAAAATGATATCCGGATGAAATTTCCTGATTAATCACTATTTAAGTTTTTCCAGGCTGTTTTTTATTCGCTTTATGGCTTCTGTCAATTCTTCTTCTGATGCAGCATAAGAGAGCCTTATATTCTCAGGTGAACCAAAAGCACCTCCCGGAACAAGAGCAACATTGGCATCATCTAGCAGATAAAAGCACAGTTCCTGGTCATTGTTTATTGTTTTTCCATTAACTGCTTTCCCTAAAAAATGAGAGATGTTTGGAAAGAGATAAAATGCCCCTTCAGGTGTATATTTTTGGATCCCCTCTATTTTATCCAGGCCATCCAGCAATAAATCTCTTCTGGCTTTGAAAGCTTTCTTCATCTTTTGCGTAAAATTCTGATCTCCTTGTATGGCCTCAAGTGATGCTCGCTGCGCAATTGAACAAGCCGCCGAGGTCATTTGTCCCTGAAGTTTGGCACATGCTTTGGCAATATGAAGCGGGGCTGCCATATAGCCAATTCTCCAACCGGTCATTGCATAACCTTTTGATACGCCATTAATAATAATGACCTGATCTTTGATAAAATCTATTTCTGCGATGCTTTGATGTTTGCCTTTAAAATTAATGTATTCATAGATCTCATCTGATATTATATATATTTCCCGGCCACTGTCTTTTATTACATTTGCAATAGCCTCTAATTCTTCACGACTATAGATACTCCCTGTCGGATTTGAAGGAGAGCATAACATCAATGCTTTTGTTTTTGAAGTAATAGATTCTTTCAGTTGTTCCGGAGTGATCTTGAAGTTATTTTCCAGCCGAGTCGGAATTATCACATTTTTTCCTTCAGCAAGCTTTACCTGTTCTACATAGCTGACCCAGTAAGGTGCCGGGACAATCACTTCATCGCCTTTATTGACTATGGCCAGCAAAGAATTAGCAAGAGAATGCTTGGCACCGGCCGAAACAATAATTTGATCGAAACTGTAATCCAGGTTATTATCTCTTTTTAATTTTTGAGCAACGGCTTCCCTGAGGTCTTTGTAGCCCGGAACAGGAGGATAAGAGGTGTAGTTTTCATTAATCGCCCGGATGGCTGCATCTTTAATGTGGTTCGGTGTATGAAAATCGGGTTGTCCTACACTTAAATTGATGATGTCTTTCCCTTGTGCTTTCAATTCTGCACTTCTTTGCGACATAGCAATAGTCTGAGATTCTGAAAGCTGTTTTATTCTGTTTGAAATATGATCCATATATCTTTATTTTTATGACTAAATTTTAGATTTTCAAATTTATGATAAATTTTATTTTTTTTTGTTTAAAAAGAATGTTTTAAAATAGGTTTAATATATAATCAGATGATATTTTCTTGTTAATCATTGAAAAAATTGCAATTTTGGGAATAAATAACTTAATTTTACCTTAAAAACAGAATTATGGATACAGTATTGGAAATTCTCAAATATATTTTACCCTCTTTGGTTGTGTTTTTTACAGCCTATTTATCCATTAAGCAATTAATTAAGAATGAACGAAGCCGGAGAAATTTTGAACTGGTCACAAAAAACAAACAGATTATAACTCCTATTCGTTTACAGGCCTATGAAAGACTTACTTTGTTTCTTGAAAGAATTTCCGTGGAAAATCTTGTCATGAAGTTTAGTAAAGAAAAATTAAGTGTCAGTCAGTTACAGAATCAGCTTTTGAAGACCATCAGATCAGAGTTCGACCATAATGTTTCGCAGCAGATCTATATCTCCCCTCAGGCCTGGGAAGTTATCAAAAGCGCCAGAGAAAATACTGTGAAGCTTATTAATTCTACTGCACAGCAATATAACCCAAATGATGCAGCCCTGAAGTTCAGCCGTGCTATTCTGGAGAAAGTCATGTCACAGCCAAAAACTTCTACACAAGTTGCCATCGAATATCTGAAAAGGGAAGTTAGAAATTATTTTTAAATCCAAATTGTTATGATACAACAAAAAGAAATAACACTTCCTGCATTTGGGCGTGGTTTTTATTTAATCACATCCGAAATCGAGAAGAATTTGAATGATCTGCCCGAACAAGGAGTCTTGAATTTGTTTATTAAGCATACTTCAGCAGCCTTATCTATCAATGAAAATGCTGATCCTTCTGTTATTGATGATTTTGAATCATTTATGGAACGACTGGTTCCGGAAGATACCAGCCTTTTTTCTCATACAATGGAAGGTTCGGATGACATGCCTGCTCACATTAAATCTTCACTTTTCGGGACTACACTGAATATACCAATTACCAACCACCGATTAAATATGGGAACCTGGCAGGGTATCTATCTTTGTGAGTTCAGAAACATTAAGCATCGAAGAAAACTGGTACTTACAATATATTCGTAAGTGGGAGGGTTCAATTTAGGTTCACTTCAGGATTTTTTATCTTTAACTGATTCTCTGTCATTCAATGACTCCCTTTTTAAGAAGATATGTTTTAAATTATTATTGTCAATTCATGGAAATTATAAAATATGTTTTACATTTGCCTGTATTGTTTTAAAAATGTAAAACACTGATTGCGTGAATATAAGTAAAGTATTATTCCTCTACGTTACAGCCATTTTAGTTGGTTATCTGAAACTTTTTGGTGGACTGTAGTCCAGTTTATTAAATTCTTCACATTTTTATCATGCAGAAATATTAAAATATTGAATTAATTAAAAAATATATAAGATGGATAAACTATTATTATTAGGTGATGAGGCAATAGCACAAGGCGCAATGGATGGCGGCCTTTCAGGTATCTATGCATATCCGGGAACGCCTTCTACCGAAATAACCGAATACGTTCAGGCCTCAAAATTTGCCGAAGAAAATAACATACACCGAAATTGGTCAGTCAATGAAAAAACTGCTATGGAAGGTGCCTTAGGAATGTCTTATGCAGGAAAACGCTCCATGGTTTGTATGAAGCATGTCGGGCTAAATGTGGCTGCTGATCCCTTTGTGAATTCAGCCATTACAGGTGTTAACGGGGGGATGATCGTGGTTGTGGCAGATGATCCTTCCATGCATTCTTCTCAGAATGAGCAGGATTCCAGGTTTTATGGCCGTTTTGCCATGATCCCGATTTTCGAGCCAGCTAATCAACAAGAGGCTTACGACATGGCTTATCACGGATTTGAATTATCTGAAAAACTGAAAGTACCTGTCTTATTACGGATAACTACACGCCTGGCACATTCAAGATCCGGAGTGCAACAAATGAAGCAAGTGTCTCAGAATAAGGTAAAAATGCCTGAAGATTTGCGACAATTTGTTTTATTACCTGCCATTGCAAGAAAGAACTACCAAGGGTTACTATCCAACCAGACCAATATGGAAGCAGCTTCTGAGAAGTCTGCATACAATGAATATATTGATGGATCGGATAAAAGCCTGGGAATTATTGCTTCAGGAATTGCCTATAATTATCTGATGGAGAATTTCATCCACAGAGAATTAAAGCATCCTGTAGTTAAAATTGGACAATACCCGATACCCAGAGAAAAAGTGAATAAATTGCTGAATGATTGTGATAAAATAATGGTGATTGAGGAAGGATATCCAATTATAGAGGAAATGCTAAGAGGCTTTCAGGATAAGGGGACACCGATTACCGGCAAGTATGATGGAACATTACCAAGGGCCGGAGAATTAAATCCGAACCATATCGCCAGGGCCTTTGGTTTAGAGAGTGAAGAAGGTGAATCTGTCCCCGGGATCGTAAAAAACAGGCCACCAGCCATGTGTCAGGGATGTGGGCATATTGAAGCTTACAATGCTTTAAAAAAAGCCCTTGAGGAATATACGGAAGGTCGTGTATTCTCAGATATAGGGTGCTATACCCTGGGAGCTTTGCCACCTTATCAGGCAATTAATTCATGTGTTGATATGGGCGCTTCTATTACAATGGCAAAAGGGGCTGCTGATGCCGGCTTAATTCCTGCTGTTGCAGTCATTGGGGATTCTACTTTTACCCATTCCGGAATTACAGGTCTTCTTGATTGTGTTATCGAGAAAAGTCCTGTAACTGTCATCATTTCTGATAATTTCACCACTGCCATGACCGGTGGACAAGATTCTCATGCTTTAGGCAGGCTGGAAGATATCTGTGCCGGTGTAGGTGTTGAAAAGGAACACATTCATGTCTTCAAACCCACCAAAAAGAACCATGATGAAATGGTGGAAGTCATGAAAAAAGAACTGGCTTATGAAGGAGTATCTGTAATTATTCCTAGAAGACAGTGTGTTCAGACAATGAAAAATAAAAAACTCGCTGAACAGCTTAAGCAGTTGGGTTTAAAATAAAATAATCTTGAATTAATAAAAAATAATATATATGAAAACAGATATAGTTTTAGCAGGTGTGGGAGGACAAGGTATTCTTTCTATTGCGGCAACTATTGGGATGGCAGCCCTGGAAAACGACCTTTATCTGAAACAGGCAGAAGTTCATGGTATGAGCCAAAGAGGAGGTGCCGTACAATCTAATATGAGGCTTTCAGATCAGGAAATCTTGTCGGATCTTATTCCTAAGGGCAGTGCAGATATTATCTTATCTGTAGAACCAATGGAATCACTAAGATATTTGCCTTTTCTTGCAAATGACGGTTGGCTTGTAACCAACACCACACCCTATAAAAATATTCCTAATTATCCTGATATTCAGGAAGTGATGAGCGAGATAAAAAAGCAAAAAAGATACATTGCATTGGATGCAGATCAAATTGCAGGAGAAATAGGCTCAAAAAGATCTTCAAATATTGTAATGCTGGGTGCAGCTACTCCTTTTTTCAAGATTCCTTTTGAGAGCTTTGAAGAAGGACTGAAAAAGATCTTCGGACGAAAAGGGGATAAAATAGTTAAGATGAATATTGAAGCTTTACGGGCCGGCAAAGAATTTGCCGATAAAAATAAATAATTGGATAGGCATAGAAGACAGGAAAGAGGCTAACCCAAAATATTTTTTGTTGGGGTAGCCTCTTTTTTTAGAATTAATCAGACACGTTTAAGGGCTAGTAACTTAATAAATTATAGGGCAGGAGACAAAAAGAATTTGATTAACAGTCTCCACAGCTTTCCACTTTCTATTCTTTTCTCAGTTTTAAATTGCCTAGTTATTACCGAGAATTATAGGCAGTCCATCTTTCCCGCTGCCAATAACCACCACTTTAGCATTTTTCGATTCTGAGAGCTTGACGGTTGCTTCAATACCTCTCATTTTCAACAGGTTATCAGTCAGACTTTCGTTTATTATGCTGTTTGCCCTTGCTTCACCTTCTGCCTGTATCTTTTTTCTTTCTGCCTCACTTTTTTCCTTTTGTAATTTGTATTCGTAAGCCAGCGCCTCTTGTTCCTCTTTTAATTTTTTTTCAATTGCATTTTTAATTTGTTCAGGCAGAATAATCGACCTGATCAAAAGTGCATTCATTTCAACATAGTTGTTCTCTAAAACTTTTCGGGTTTCTTCTTTTATTGCAGCTTCTAATTCTTCCCTTCTGGTTGAATAAATCTCTTCAGCTTTATACCTCCCGCAAACACGCCGGACAGTTGATCTTACCTCTGGGATCACCAGCCCGTTTATATAATTTTTCCCGAAAGATTCATGCAAGTATCCTATTTTATCATAGGAAGGGTTAAACCGAACTGAGACTTCCATTGATATATCCAGCCCGTTCTTATCCAGCACATCCATTTTCTCTTGCCGCTGTTGTTCCCTTACATTGTAAATATACATATCATTCCAGGGAGCAATAACCTTAAAACCTGGCTTATAGGTGTTTTCCTTATCAAGGCCGGTAGTAAACTTTCTGAAAATTACTCCACGTTCACCTGATTGAATGGTAACTAGTGTAGCACTGCTTAAGATTAAAACAATGATTACAACGATACCTAAAACTACCAAAATTGTTGTTGATTTTTTCATGATAAATGGTTTGGAATTAATCGTTAGCAAAAATAAGTTAAAAGAACTGAGTGATCACTAAGATTCTATGTATTTAATTATTTTTTCTTTAATTTGGCCCGGAGCCAGTATATTTCCTTCTTTATCGGTACAACTGATCCGGTGAAAATTTTTTTCTTTATCGATCTCTCTTAAATAAATTTCTCTTACTTTTTTCTGAAAGGTTAGGTCTTTTTCATGTATGTCCTCTTTTCCTTGCAGATAGTTTCTGTCATCCCCCTTCCTCTTTTTATTAAGTTTCTGTTCTGTAAACTTAAAAGGTACATCCAGGTATAAGCTGATATCTGGTTTTGGAATTTTATGATATTCGAATTCTAAATATTTGATCCATTTACTTAATTTTTCAATTTCATCTTCATCTTTCATTTTGGCGCACTGAAATGCAATATTTGAGTAAACATATCGATCGATCACCACCAGGTAATTGTTCCTCATCCACTCTTTGATCAGCTCTTTGGCATCATTTCTGTCTCCGGCGTATATCAAAGCGATCAGATAAGGATTCACTGTTTTTATATCACCCAGTTCTCCCCTCAAAAATTTTGCGACTAGTTCTCCATAAACAGGTGAATCGGTTCTGGGAAAGTGTAAGTATTGATATTTAATTTTTTGTTTTTCCAGGTATTCTGAAATAAGCTTTATTTGTGTTGATTTCCCGGACCCATCCAGACCTTCAATATTTAGAAACCTCATAAATGTGTGATTAAAAAGTTGGTTTGGAACTTTTCGTTTTTATATTTTTAATTAATTTTGTTAATAGAACAAAGGAACGAATAATGATCATTAAAGATACATTTTTTTCAAAAAAATATACAATAAATTGCAGGGGAAACCTGATTGACTTATCCGAACCAAAGATCATGGGTATCCTCAATATTACCCCTGACTCCTTTTATGATGGGGGAAGATATAATGATGACACAGGGGTAAAAAAACAATTGAAGAAATTGATCAGGGAAGGGGCTGATTTTATTGATGTTGGAAGCTATTCTTCAAGGCCTGGGGCTGAACATATCAGTGTTGAAGAGGAAGAAAAACGACTTTACCCGGTATTGGAGATGATCAGGAAGCAGTATCCTGATGTTTATATATCTGTAGACACTTTTCGCCATGCCATTGCTAAAAAGGCAGTAGAGAATTACCAGGTTGATATGATCAACGATATCTCAGCAGGAGAAATGGATGATAAGATGTTTGATACCATAGCTGAACTTAATGTTCCTTATGTTATTATGCATATGAAAGGAACTCCTCAAAACATGAAAGAGAAATGTCAGTATGATGATTTAATGAACGAGGTTATTTACTATTTTTCAGATAAATATGACAGACTGAAAAAGAAAGGGGTAAATGATATATTGATAGATCCGGGTTTTGGGTTTGCTAAAAATATTAAACAGAATTTTACTTTACTAAAAAATCTGGATCAGTTTAAGATTTTTGAATTGCCTGTTTTAGCTGGATTGTCAAGAAAGTCAATGATTTATAAGTCGCTGGGAATTACTCCTGATGAAGCTTTGCCTGGAACCATAGGACTGAATATGCTGGCTCTTGAAAAGGGGGTGAATATATTGAGAGTTCATGATGTCAGGGAAGCCAGAGAAAACATTAAGCTATTTCAGTTTTATAAACAGGCCGGGGGAAATAATTAGTTGCTGTTTATGATGGAATCAATTATTTTAACCGTGCGTCTGCAACCTATAGAAAAAAGGCAATAACTTAAAAACAACATCCGGATGAATACTGATTAGGCTAAAGCGAATATTTGTTTTAAATTTAAGGCATATAAATAAAGTTATAGAATGATTACAACTTTTATTACCATAAGATTCCTTGATATCCTCGATATTTTCCTGGTTGCTTTATTGCTATACCAGTTTTATAACCTGATAAGAGGTACTGCAGCCTTTAATATTTTTATTGGAATATTTGCTCTTTATCTTCTGTCTTTAATAGTTAAAGCGTTGAACATGGAGTTATTGAGCTCAATATTAACTCCAGTCATTGGTGCAGGAGTAATTGCTTTAATTATAGTATTTCAACAAGAGATCAGAAGGTTTTTGTTAATCATTGGAAGTCGATATGTTGCCGAATACAGGTTTTCTCTGATTGATTTTTTTTCGTTTAAAACAACTCCCAAACCCAAAATCAGAATTAGTGAAATTGTAAAGGCATGTACTGATATGAGCGCGTTCAAAACGGGTGCTTTAATTGCTTTGACTGTCAGAGATAGCCTTTTAAATGTTGAAAAGACAGGTATAAGGTTAAACGCAGATACCAGCAGCCGACTGTTACAAAGTATATTTTTTAAAAACAACCCTCTGCACGATGGTGCCGTGGTTATTCGTAAAGAAAAGATTGTTGCTGCCAGTTGTGTTTTACCTTCTTCGGACAGACCCGACCTGCCACCTCATTTTGGGATGAGACACAGAGCTGCCATCGGCCTCACTGAACAAACAGATGCCATGGTAATTGTTGTTTCGGAAGAAACAGGAGCTATTTCTTTTGCCCGGGTGGGAGAAATTGAAACCAATATCGGCCCAAACCGGTTAAGAGAGATATTAAAAGAATATTTTGAAAAAGAATAAACATGACCATTAAAGAGATTTTTGAATACACCCTCATAGACACTGAAAAGTTAACCATTACCGTAGCCGGTATTCTACTCGCCCTGTTGATTCTGGTTGTTGTGAAAATTACTATATGGTTAATCAGGAAGGGATTTAACCGAACCGTAAAAAGTAAGGCCATTGACCGCAGTAAAGCTTATACTATTTTTCAACTGATAAAGTATTTATTATGGATTATTGCTGTATTCATGATCCTGGATACATTGGGAATTCGTCTTACTTTTCTCCTGGCTGGATCTGCTGCTTTATTAGTTGGTATTGGCCTGGGTTTGCAGCAGGTTTTTAAAGACATTATATCCGGATTCTTTCTTTTGTTTGAAGGAAATTTAAAAGTGGGTGATGTGGTAGAACTGGAAGGAGAAGTAGGTATTGTGAAAAACATTGGATTCAGAACAACTAAAATAGAAAACAGGGACAATATTATAATGATAATTCCGAATTCAAGATTTATAGGTGAAAATGTAATAAACTGGAGTCATATTGAACAGAAGACTCGTTTTAGCGTGGATGTAGGAGTGGCTTATGGGTCTGATGTAGAACTGGTAAAAAAAGTATTGCTGGAATGTGCCTATAAACACCAGGAAGTGACTGATTATCCAAAGCCTTTTGTACGATTCCTTGATTTTGGAAATTCCTCCCTTGATTTTCAATTATACTTCTGGACCGATAATGCTTTTCGTGTTGAAAACATTAAAAGTGACCTTCGTTTTGCCATCAATAATATATTTAAAAAGAACGGCATAACCATTCCTTTTCCACAAAGAGATGTTCATATTAAAAAAACTTAGCATCCTTCTTTGTGATTCTTGTCATTGCTCATTTGAATTATTCACTTTAATTTTCGTTCATTAAAAATTTAAGCTATGTAAAAAGATGAACAAATAAATAAGTTATTTCCTGCTAAAGGTGATGTTCCTTCCAGGTATCGTTTTGATAATGAATTGATTCAAAAGAGCTATTTGGTAAACGGGGAATTGCGTAAATGGAACGGGGATTTGCAGGACGTTTATAGTCCGTTGCATTTAACAGATAGTTCAGATAATATTATAGGAAAGCATTAGGACTTGAGGCAAAAAATCCTGCGATCGTATTGGATGATGCAAATATTGATAAAATTATAGATGATGTGTTAAAGGTTAACAAAATATTTTTTTAAAAAATGCAAAGTTATTAGCTAATATTAATAAAAAACCTTGCATTTTGCAAATAATAAATATATGTATAGCACTCATTATAAGTTTATTTTATGTTTTTCAGCAAACCCTAGGTAGGCCCTGAATTTGTAGATTAATTCGTCAGTTTTACCGGCAAGGATGCCGGCGAACCAAATTCCTTTCTGGTCAAAGCGAACGACTGAACCAATTCGCAGGGATATTAACAATGGAACAAAGCTTCCCTTCATGAGCGAAGTAAATAATTCAACCATTCAACCATTCAACCATTCAACAATAGAACAATGGCATTAAAAACAACCCCAACCTGGAAAAGTCTTCTCAAACCTTATTCTTTATAACCCGATTTTTGTTAAATTGGCTTTAGATTCTTCCTTTTTCATGAGTCTTCCGATATTTTTCTGATGTGTTAAGATCAAGGCAACCGGGATGACTACTGAAAAAATAATGAAAGAGGTAGTATCCGGGTTGAAGATAAAAATATTGATTAGAGGAAATGAAATGCCTGCCAGCAAAGAGCTAAGGGAAACATATCGGGTTAAAATAAGGCTCAAAAAAAAGATACCCCCGGCAATAAGCGTCGGATAAAAACTGATTCCTAACATCACCCCAAATAGGGTGGCAACTCCTTTACCTCCCCGAAAGTTAGCATATATTGGGAAAATATGTCCTAAGACGGCTAATATTCCAAGAATCAACTGAAAAGTGACTAAGCCAGCGGTATTTGCCTCAAAAGCAGCATTCAAATGAATCAGATGAATAGCAGCAATCCCTTTACAAAGGTCTATAGCAAATACAATAATACCTACTTTGGAACCAAGTACCCTGAACGCATTTGTTGTACCTGCATTTCCACTGCCATAGTTACGAATGTCTTTATTGAAAAATAATTTTCCTAACCATACAGAAGCTGGAATGGAGCCTATCAGGTAGGCTCCCGTAGCTAATAAAATATTTAACATTTGTTCCATTAATAGTAATTTCGTTGCCCCTGATTTTTATGATTAAGTGAGTTTCAGGTTGTACTGATAAAAAATCGACTATTTATTTCCCCGGGCATTGTTTTTTAACGGATTCTTTGATGTTTTTATTTCCATAAGCTGTATCAAAAGCCCTGCTAAATTCGTTAGCTAATTGTTGGGCTTTTTTCTGGTAAAAGTTGGAATTGCTCCAGGTATTTATCGGGATAAGAATCTCCTGGGGAACATCCGGACATTTATGAGGAATATCCAGGTGAAAAAGATCATCATGATGAAAATTTTCTTTTTCAAGATCTCCCGATAGTGCAGCATTTACCATTTTTCTTGTATATGTAATATCAATTCTTTGGCCTGTACCATAGGGGCCACCAGTCCATCCGGTATTAATGAGATATACTTTGGTATTAAATTTTTTCATTTTTTTGCCAAGCATTTCTGCATATATATCAGGATTGGCAGGCATAAAAGGTTGCCCGAAAAATCTTGAGAAAGTGGCCTGTGGCTCAGTTACTCCTGTTTCCGTACCTGCCAGCTTACTCGTATATCCCATCAGGAACCATAACATAGCCTGGTCGGGGTTCAGTTTAGATATAGGAGGGAGTACTCCATAAGCATCCGCGGTAAGGAATATAATGGTATTGGGATGGGTGGAGGTAGATGACTTTTTTATATTTTCCAAATAAGTAAGAGGATAGGAAGCCCTTGAATTCGGAGTGAAACGGTCATCAGAAAAATCAAAAGAACCATCCGGGTAAATCATGGCATTTTCCACTATCGAACCATGCTCTAAATAATTGTTTTTATGCATCACGGCCTTATATATTTCGGGTTCTTTGTCCGGGTTTATGTCGATCATTTTGGCATAGCATCCATTTTCAAAATTAGCTATTCCCGTTTCTCCCCATCCATGCTCGTCATCTCCTAAAAGCGCCCGGCTGGCATCTGCGGAGAGAGTTGTTTTTCCTGTACCTGAAAGCCCGAGAAGCAATGCGCTGTCTTTATTTTTCCCTTCGTTGGCTGAACAGTGTAAGGGTAATATATTTTCAAAAGGGAGATAATAATTCATTACAGTGAACATCAGTTTCTTCACACTTCCTAAATAAGCCGAACCATATACAATGCCTATCCTCCGGTCAAAGTCCATAGCTACAGCCATGTTGGTTGTAGAACCATCTTGTAGTTTTCTTAGTTTTCCTTCGTATCTTTTAGGATTTAATTTTTCATAGGGTAAAGTGACGAGCATGAAATCTTTGCCATAAAAAACACTTTGCTCTATATTCTCCTGTACCGGGCGAAACATGTTATCTGTGAAAAGCGCGGTTAAGGCATGGTTTGTTAAAGTTGTCACGGGCAGGGCCATATTGGCATCCGCACCAATCACTCTGTTCGTTAAGTATAATTTTTCTTTTTGTTTTAATGTTTTTAAGGCATCCTCAAAAAGCAAATCAAAGGTTTCCGGATCGATGGGAATATTATTGGGTGAATCCCAGTCTATATGTTTTTCGCTTTCCGTGCGCTTAACAATTACGGTATCTTTTGGGCTTCTTCCGGTAGACTCAATGGGTGTCCAGGTAGCAAGGGCCCCGTTTTTTGAAACAATAGCTTCCTGGTTATTTATAGTTTCCTGAATGATTGTTTTTCGGGGTAAATTTGTTGAAATGTTTTGTTGGTTCTTAATAAATGAATTAAGTTTTTCTTTTAAAGCTTCCATTTGGATAAAGATTATTTAAAGTTCTGGTTATATTTACGTTAATCAAATTGTTTCCATATATTTTGTAAATATAATGATTCTAATTCGAAATTTATTAAAAAATGAGAAGGTGCATCCACCGGAATTAACCGAATTGGATACACCTTTTTAGCAAAATTATTATTAAGCTTTCTAGCCTTTGATAACTGCATGTGCTGCAGCTAGCCTTGCAATAGGCACTCTATATGGAGAACAGCTGACGTAGTTCATTCCAACTCTGTGACAGAATTCAACAGAGCTTGGTTCTCCACCATGTTCTCCGCAGATACCTACTTTCAGGTTTTTATTGGTACTTCGGCCTTTTTTGATTCCCATTTCGACTAACTGACCTACTCCTTCCTGGTCAAGAACCTGGAATGGATCCTCTTTTAGTATTCCTTTATTGAGATAGATGGGTAAAAATCTACCTGCATCGTCTCTTGAATAACCAAATGTCA
>CAZWHH010000015.1:0-14921 GCA_964633615.1 uncultured Bacteroidales bacterium
TGATAAAGGTGATCATAGGATTAAGCATCCTCGATACGGGAATTTACCTGTTCCTCATTGCAATAGGATATCTCAGGGAAGGAACAGCCCCTATTTTTTCGAAGCCCGGTTTGCACTCAGAAAATATAGTCGACCCTGTCCCCCAGGCGCTGGTACTGACTGCTATTGTGATTGGTGTTGCTATTCTGTCACTGGCGCTTACCCTGGCTATCAAGTTATATAAACATTATGGCACACTGAATTTAAGAAAAATAAAAGAACAGAAATGGTAAATCCAGTACTTTTAATTGTTGTACCGCTAGGTCTCGCCTTCATCGTTCCGCTACTCGGTCTGGTCTCGAAGAAAACGGGTAAATATATCCCTGTAATAGCCCTGCTTTTTAACTTGCTACTTACTTTGAAGATTTTTCCGCAGGTGTTGCATGAGTCGATTCTTGTAAATATTGGTGGTTTTACTCCTCCTTTCTGTATCAACCTGGTGGCAGGACCATTGGGTGTTTTACTTGCTTTTCTGATAGCCCTTGTTGGTTTGTTGGTTTCAATTTATGCGCTGAGTTACATCAAAGAAAAAGAACAAGAAAAATACCATATCCTTTATCTGTTATTGCTTACCGGAGCAACCGGAGTAGTACTCACAGGTGATGTATTCAACCTGTTTGTCTTTTTTGAAATCCTGTGTATTTCATCATATGCCCTGGTAGGATACTTTGGGGATAAAGCCGGGGTTGAGTCGGCTGTAAAATATCTGATACAGGGAGCGCTGGGTTCCGGATTCATCTTAATCGGAATAGGACTGCTTTACGGGCAATTTGGCACACTCAATATGGCAGACATTGCCAGCAACATTCACTCAGTAGAACCGATATCTGTTTTTGTTCCCCTGGTTTTAATGATTACCGGCTTCGGCGTCGAGGCTGCCATATTTCCCTTAAATGCATGGCTGCCTGATGCACACTCTTCCGCCCCGTCATCAATTAGTGCGATTCTTTCAGGCATAGCCATAGAAGTGGGGCTATACGCTGTGATAAGAATTGTGTTTACAGTCTTCGGCGCTTCAAGCATGATGATGTTCCTGCTTTTCCTGGGAGTACTTACCCTTCTGATTGGCGAATTGAGTGCTTTCAACCAGGAAAACATAAAAAGAATGCTGGCTTATTCAAGCATCGGACAAATCGGACTCATTGTATTTGCCCTGTCCATCGCAAACATGAATGGAATCACAGGGGGATTGTTTCAGCTTGTCAGTCATACCCTGGGCAAAGCACTCCTATTCCTGGCAGTAGGTTATATGATATATCGTACCGGATCGATGAACATCTCCTCATTTGAAGGAATGGGAAAAAAAATGCCTTACACTTCATTTTTCTTCACCATAGGGGCCTTATCGCTGGTAGGGCTGCCACCCTTCATCGGGTTCCCCAGTAAATTTATGATTGTGAAAGCAGCCATATTCAAACACGAAATCCTTTATACGGTGCTTATCATCCTGGTACTCACAGCTACGGTAGTTGAGGCTGCGTATTTCTTCAAAGTGATACAGGCCATCTATTTCAAAGGGGAAGCAAAAAAAGAAAAAAGAAACAGGGCGCCCTTCAAAGTGCTCATACCCCTTTTCATTTTTGCCGGATTGATTTTAATAGTTGGAATATATCCAAAATTAATAACAAATATTCTGGAATCATCTGCTGCGGAATTAATTAGCAGAACTGATTACATAAAAAGCCTGATACCATGAATTTAGAAATTTTACTTGCAATAGCATTCGGAGGCACACTTATTACCTATCTTCTGGGACTAATGTCTGAGAAGATCAGGGATATTTTTGCTGTAGTGCTTACTTTGGGTCTGGTAGTTCTCGTCAGTATCTTTTATGGCATTTCGACAAAAGAAACTTTTTATTTTAATTTCCTGGATATGCCTCTCACCCTTAGGACAAATAATTTTTCATGGTTTTTTGGAATTGTTGTGGCTTCTATTGGTTTATTGTCAATTATTTTCTCACTAAGTTATATAAAAGATAAAGAAAGAACCCAGTTCTACTATCTCATGATGTTATTGGTGCTCTCCGGTATGCTGGGGATTGTCTTTTCAGGCGACTGGGTTACCTTCTATATCTTTTGGGAAATCATGTCCTGGAGTACCTTCCTGCTTATCTGTTATAAACGAGGACCTGCACTGGCTGCCGGAATGAAGTACATCATCATATCCATTGCAGGCTCTCTTATCATGCTGGTTGCTATTATCTCCTTGTATTCCCATTATGGAACACTGGAATTTACCGGGATATCACAGTCGCTTTCCGGTGCATCTCCAGGGTATATTTTATTCATCACCATTCTGTTTTTCATTGCCTTTGGAATTAAAAATGCGATTTGGCCGCTTCACGTATGGTTGCCTCCTGCACACTCCGAAGCCCCCTCTCCTTTTAGCTCAATTCTTTCCGGAACATTAATTAAAATGGGAACTTATGGCATCATTCTGCTTATCTATGTCATTGTGCAGGCAGAAGTTTTTATGAGTCTGGGTAAAGGAGTCTTGAGCGCCCGTTATATCATCTCAATTATTGCAGCCATTACCATTCTTGTTCCTTCTTTCATTGCTGTAATGCAAAGCGATGCAAAAAGACTGCTGGCCTGGTCAACCATCGGACAAGCAGGATATATCATTATGGGAATTGCGTACGGAACAAGCATTGGTGTAGCCAGCGGTATGTTTCACTTTTTCAACCATGCCATCTTTAAAGTATTGCTCTTCATGGTGGTTGGTGCAGTGGAATACCGAACAAACGGTGTACGTGACTTAAATTCGCTTGGCGGACTGATTAAGAAAATGCCGGTAACTTTTATTGCCGGACTTATTGGTGTCTGCGGACTGATTGGCGTCCCGCTGACAAACGGCTTTGTCTCAAAATGGCTCATTTATAAAACCCTTATCCTTAATAATTCACCCTTCCTTGCTTTTGCAGCCCTGTTCGGCACATGGGGAACCATCTTATACAGCTATAAGCTCATTCACAACATGTTTCTCGGGCAGCTTCCCAAAAAATATAATACCCTGAAAAAAGCCCCATTGAATATGCAAATGCCCATGATAATTCTTTCGCTGGGTATTATAATTTTTGGGATTCTCCCGGGTATTCCACTCAATCTCATCAATTCAATAGAAGCAGGTTTCGGACTTGAACCACTGACAGTCAACATCTGGGGAATTGCCTCTGAAACAGGAACCCTTAATATGGTCAACATTTTTACCGCACTACTGATTATTGGCATTATTGTTTGGTTGATTTTTAAGGGAAGTAAAAGCGCTAAAAAAATTGACCAATATGACAATTATACTGCCGGAACGTATGTGCCACAAGACAAATATATTTATTCAGTCAATTTTTACGGACCCCTGAACAGAATGCTGAGTCCCTACCTGAAAGATTTTGTGGATGCATTCTATATGAGACTGGCAAGGAGCATTAAAAATCTGGGTGATGGAATCAGACGAATATATGCAGGCGATATAGGATATTATGTGACTTATATCGTACTCTTCCTGGCAATCTTAATTTTCATTCAGTTAAAATGGACGGTATGGTAAATATAATATTGGAAATAATCGCAATTATTCTGTTGGCTTTGCTAATAGGTTTATTTTTTCTGGGTCTTTCGAGAAAAATTACAGCAAGGATGCATTGGCGTTACGGGCCTCCCATAGCCCAACCAGTCATTGACATCATCAAATATTTCAACCAGACAAGTACAAGTCATGGTTATCTGTTTAATTTTGGGGTAATCCTATCACTGTCAGGGTGTATAGTCTTGCTGCTTTTTCTACCCTTCGGGCATTGGTGCCCTCTGAGCTCATCAGGCGGTTTACTGGTTGTACTCTATCTGATGCTGTTAGCTCCCTTGGGGCTGGCCCTGAGTGGTGGAGAAGCAGCCAATCCAAATACAAGTATTGGGATTTCGAGGAAATTTCTTTTATCCATGAGTTATGAACTACCTTTATTGCTCATTCTCCTGGCAGTGATGAGTCATTATGAAACCATCTCAATCAATGATATTGTAAGTAAGCAGCTTCAAACCGGCTGGTCATTCCGGCATTTACCCTTATTGTTGCCGGGAATAGCCTATATTCTCATACTGCCGGCTATAACAGGAATGCGGCCATTTGAAATGATACAGGCTCCACAGGAAATTGCATCAGGGCCCATGGCTGAGTATAGTGGGAAATTCCTGGCATTTACCACCATTCAGCACGCTTTCAACCTGTTTATCGGAATATCCCTCTTTACCAACTTGTTCCTTGGAGGAGCATCCAATCCGGGATATTTTTTCCTGAAGATGTTGGTGGTGCTCATCGTGATGCTGATAGTTAATGCTGTATTTCCACGTTTCAGAGTAGAGCAGGCCATCCGGTATCTTTGGAAATGGTCATCAGCACTGGCTTTAATAGGACTAATTATCGTAGCTGCAACCTGACTGAAACTGGCTGTATCAGAATGCAGCTATTCTATCTAAAATTAATAAAATAATAAAAATATGGACAGGAATAAAATCGGAAAATGGCTGAAGTCGCCAGGCAAAATGGCACAAAAATATTCTTTGCATGCACTCTATTTTTGTACCGGATGTGGAATAATAGAAATTCCCCCAACCATCACAGCTCGTTGGGATGCAGAAAGATTTGGAGTTATCCCGGTAGCTACACCCCGGCAGGCCAATTTGTTTTTAATTACCGGATATGTCTCGCTAAAAACCCTGAAGTACATCATTCGCTCCTATGAGCAAATGCCGGAACCCAAATTTACCGTTGGATTCGGCTCCTGCCCCATCAACGGTGGAATGTACTGGGATTCTTACAATACGATAAAACATCTGGATAAATACATCCCGATTGACGGATGGATTGCAGGTTGTATGCCAAGGCCCGAAGCTATATTTGTTGCCGTAACTCATCTTTGGACCCTTATTGATAAAGGAAAAGCTGACGGATACAAGAGATACCGCGAAGACTATGCATTATACAGAGAAAACCAGGAACAAGTGCTGGGTAAACTGGAATGGCCGCCCCTGTTTTCAAATGAAAAAAAACATGAAGTGTCCGTATAATGAGGAAAAAAACAGATTAAGATGAACCACTTAAGTCAAATAATCAAAAACAACCTGCTCTCTTCTTTTGAGGATATCCAAATCAATATTGCAGAAAAAAACAGGATTGTCATTGAATGCCGGAAAGAGTCTGTCATTACCCTTCTCAGTCACCTGAAAAGTGATGGGTTCAACCACTTGTCCCTCATTTCATGTGTTGACTGGATTGATGAAAACACTTTTGAACTGGTCTATATTCTTACAGCATATACCGAAGATCCGGAAAAAGGGAGTTTGAATCTGCTGGTAAAAACAAAGGTGGCGAGGGATAAACCAACGCTTTATACAGTAATCAATGTTTTCAGTAACGCCGAACCTTTCGAAAGGGAATTGCATGAATTATACGGAATCCTCTTCAGCGGTCATCCAAGATTAACACCTCTTTTGCTGGAACGAAGCTATGAGATTCCTCCCTTTAGAAAGGAATTTGACACCCGGCAATATGTAGAAGATTTTTTTAAGCAAATACCTACTATTGAAGAAAAAAAGCGAACCAATGAGAGAACTTGAACTATATTACGGACCACAGCACCTTGGAATGGTTGGAAACTTCAGCATTACCCTCGGAGTAGAGGGTGACCGCATTGTGAAGGCAACCTCCAATCCGGGTTTTCTTCACCGGGGTTTTGAGAAACTCATGGAACAGCGAACGTGGATACAAAATTTTCCGCTTGTTTGCCGTATTAATGTGGTGGAGCCCGACCACATGGAACTGATGTATGCGATGGCGGTTGAAAAACTGGCAGGTATTGAAGTTCCTGAAAGAGCTCAATACATCAGAAGCATATACCTTGAACTTGCAAGAGTCGGTTCGCACCTCTTCGGATTATGGGCTTATGCCAATATGCTGGGTTTTGATACTGTAGCCAACTGGGCCATGTATCACCGCGACCTGGTGCTGGATCTTTTTGAGGAACTCACAGGTGGCAGGGCCTATCACATCTATATCTGGCCCGGTGGCGTAAGAAGAGATTTCCCAGAAGGATTTAAAGACAAACTCGTAAACACACTTCATACCATTGGCAGTTGCGTTCCCGATTATGATGATACTTTCTTTAACAACCGGGTTTTCGAAAAAAGGGCCAAAGGGATTGGAAAATTAACTCAAAAAGAAGCTGTTGAAATGGGAGCTGTAGGACAAGTACTGAGAGCCACCGGGATGAAGAGAGACATCCGTAAACAAGAACCCTATGCAGCTTATGACAAGGTTGAATTTGATGTTCCAACACGGGAAGACGGGGATGCTTACTCCAGGATATGGGTAGTCAGGGATGAAATGATTGAAAGTGTGCACATGATTTTTAAATTGCTCGACCAGATGCCCGAAGGTGTAGCTTATAACAAGGTTCCCAATCCTTTCAAATGGAAAATTCCAAAAAATGAAGCGTATGTAAGGTGTGAATCTTCAAGGGGTGAACTGGGGCTTTATCTTGTCAGCAACGATACAGACAAGCCCTACCGTGCGCATTACAGGACACCCTCATTTAACCATGGACTGACCATTCTTGAAAAAGCGCTGGTAAATGAAAGTGTCTCAGATGTAGGGAATATAATGATAAGCCTGTATATCACTGCGCCTGAAATTGACAGATAGAAAAAAATAATTGCAATAATAATTTTTTAATGTAGCAACAAGAAAAATAAGAAAAACAGTTGACAGAGAAGCAGTTGGGCAATACCAACAGGCATAACACACTATAAAATTAAACGTATTACTCACTGCTCTTTGCCAATTGTAAATTATTAAAAATACTAATAACAAAAATAAGAGGAATTCAAAATGATAAGCAGCAGCATATTAAATCCATTTAAGGCAGTCAAATACCTCTTTAAAAAGCCCAAAACCCTCAGGTATCCTTTTGAACTCAAGGAACCTGCCCTGAGGTACAGGGGCTTTCATACAAATGACTGGGATAAATGCACAGGCTGTGGAAACTGTGCTGATATCTGCCCCAACGAAGCCATCAACATGATAGAAATTGCTGAACTGGAAGCCAAACCGGGAGAAAAGAACGAACGACCCCAACTCGACTATGGGAGGTGTTGCTTTTGCGGTTTGTGCGTTGATATCTGCCCTCCCGGTTCTCTCAAACTTACGCGTGATTATTTCCACATTCATTTTGATACCAATACCTTTGTCTTCATTCCAAAAGATGAAAAAAAGGAACCTGAAAAATTTAAGTCAAACGGCGACTATTCAGTTCTTAAGGCCAGCCTTTCACATCGGAAAGCTAATTATGAGGGTTTTGTATCGGACTTAGAATATGCCCTGTTTGAACCGGAAAGAGTTACAATGCCTATGATAGAACCGGATGAGAGGAAGCTTTCCTTCATTGAGGAGGTCACAGGGTACAACAAGGAAGAAGCACAAAAAGAAGCTTCCCGTTGCCTGGAATGCAAACTTTGCGAAGAAGCCTGTCCCGCTCATCTTAAGATATCAGATTACATCCAGGCAATCTACGAAGATAAACCGGAAGAGTCTCTGAAAAAAATATTTGAGGACAACCCAATCCCCTCCATTTGCGGAAGAGTTTGTATGGCCCACTGTGAAACAGCCTGCTCTTTAAGCATCAGGGGCGAGGCATTATCCATTCGCTGGCTGAAAAGATATGTAGCAGATAATATCAAAGATTTTCAGGAAGCGCTGGAGTTAAATCCCGGCGAACCAACAGGCAAAAAAGTAGGTATCATCGGAGCTGGGCCGGGTGGATTATCCCTGGCTTATTTTCTCAGACTGAAAGGTCATGAGGTTACAGTTTATGACGCTCTGCCCGGAGGTGGAGGCACCATGCGCACAGGACCTCCAACCTATCGATTGCCGCTGGAAAGCATTGACAAAGACGTAGACTATATTAAATCGCTGGGCGTTGATTTTAAATTTAATACACGCGTAGGAGAAGATGTGGATTTCAAAAAAATGATGAAAGATTATGATGCACTCTTTATGGCGGTTGGTACAATGAAAAGCCGATCCACCAAAGTGAAGAATGCTGAAAGATGTCACCTTGCACTTGACTTTCTGACGGACAACAAGATAGGGAAACAACGAAAAGTTCCTAAAGAGCTTATTGTGATTGGTGGTGGGAATGTTGCACTTGATGTAGCAAGAGAAGCTCTCCGATTGCAATATATCCAGCATCCGGGAGAAGAAGTAACAGTGAAAACTGTTTCGCTTGAAGACTGGGACGAAATGCCAGCTACCGAAGAAGAAATCCGTGAAGCACGGGAAGAAAAAATCAACTTCAATCCGGCATGGGGCCCGAAAGAAGTGGTGCTGGATGAAGAAGGTAATATTAAAGGATTGCTATGCAAAAAAGTAAAATCCGTGTTCGATGAACAGGGAAAATTCTCTCCAACCTTTAACGAAGAAGAAGAAATGTTTCTGGAAGGACAAATGATTATAGAAGCCATTGGGCAAGTTTCCGACTTTTCATTCATGGGAGAAATGTTTGACCAGTTAAAATTTACAAACCGAAGAAAAGTACAGGTAGACGAAAACGGAATGACTTCTGTCAACAAACTTTTTGCAGGTGGCGATATTGTGAATGTGAACCTGGATACAGTCACAGCTATAGCAGATGCCAAAGCAGCAGCAGAGGGAATCGACAAGTTTCTGTCCTGAAAAAAGGATTTGTATTGAACCACATAACCCTTATAAGTTATATAATTGTCTGATTATTAAGTGTATTTATGTGCTTTTGTGGTTCAAATTTATTAACTTACAGGAAACTTAAAGATGGACAATTATGAAAACAAAAATCCTCCTTATCATCCCGATACTCCTTTTATCCCTTCTCCAATGCGGTAATAAGGAGGAAGAAAAAGAATCCGCTTTCATTGTCAAACAAGCAGAGCAAGTAAAGGAAATCACCATCATTTCTGTTTACGATAACTACAAAGTGAAGCCGGGATTAAAAACTGCCTGGGGCTTTGCCTCTTTAATAAAAACTCCTGAAGAACAAATTCTCTTCGATACAGGCGGAAACGCTGATATCTTGCTTTCAAACATGAAAAAGCTGAAGATTGACCCTGAATCAATAGACAAGGTATTCATATCTCATAAGCACGGAGACCATGTGGGTGGCCTGAAGGGATTCCTGGAGCAAAACAACAACGTGACAGTCTATATTCCGGGTTCTTTCCCAAATTCTATAAAGAAAATGATTATTAAACAAGGGGCTGATTATACAAAAATTTCCGGGCCGCAAAAAATTGCAGAATCTGTATACAGCACCGGAGAACTTACTGGTCCTCCTACAGAGCAATCGCTTATAATTAAAACAAGAAAGGGAATTGTGGTAATCACAGGTTGTGCCCATCCCGGAATTGTCAGGATTGTTGGCAAAGCCAAAGAAATAATGAAAACAGACAAAGTATTTTTGGTGGGTGGCGGATTTCACAGACCTGGCCTGTCTACGGTCCGAAAGTTCAGGGAAATGAAGGTTCAAAAAGCAGCGCCCTCTCATTGTACCGGAGACAAAGTCAGGAAAGCATTTAAGGAAGAATACGGGGAAGATTTCATTGAATATGGTGTAGGAAAACAAATCATTGTTAATTAATAATTCCGGTTATATGAACAATGTCATTACAAAATGGTTTCACGAGGAAGGAATCCATTTTTTAAAAAATATCGGTATTGAGAAAGGGCAGCACCTGCTCGATTTTGGATGTGGGTCTGGTTATTATACAATTCCTGCAGCAAAAATAGTGAATAGAGAGGGGAAAGTTTATGCCCTCGATAAAGACTGGAATGCTCTAAATGAACTAATTCACCATGCAGAAAAAGAGGGGTTACAGAATATCGTGCCCATACCCATAATTGATCAATCAGAAGTGCTAGACATTGGCCTTGTAGATGAAAGCATCGATGTAATGTTATTTTTCGATGTTTTACATTATATAGACAAGGAAGAAAGAGAATGCATTTATAAAAATGCTTACAAACTCTTAAAAAAAGAGGGGTGGATTTCTGTCTTCCCAAAACATTGCAAGTCGGATATGCCTTTATGGAATCTTGAAAACCTGGAGTTGGAAAATATAGTTGAAGAAATTGAAAATGAAAACTTTACTTTCAAAACCAAGTATTCCGGAAAGCTAATTCATGATGAAGACTATGAAAAAGGAATAATACTTATTTTCACCAAGAAATAAAGATTGAAAACAAAAATAATGTAATATGAGTAGTAATAAAATGAACTTTTCTTTTGCAGTTGACCACTCAAACGTCTTGAAAGAAAAACACTTTGGAGATGCTGAAAAATTTTTAATGTATGAAGTTAATGTCAACAATGAAATTATTTTTTCTAAAGAACTTACCAATAAATACAAAGCCTATGATGAAAATAAAAATCATGGTTCGAAGAAAAAAGGTTTTGCTATTGTAGAGTATTTGAAGGAAAATGGAATTGATGTTTTGGTTTCAAAACAGTTTGGGAAAAACATTCAAATTGTGAATCATCATTTCGTGCCGGTTTTGGTTTCAGGAGATACACCAAAAGACGTTATACCCATATTACAACAAAATATTGAAGCAATTACAGAAGAGTTAAAAAAAGGGAATGAAGTCTTTAAGCATCTTAATTTGAAATGAGCCGGGAAGCCGGTTCAATTAAAGAGAAGAGCCTTGGAGGATATGTATCAAATTGTCAGACTGAATTGGTCTCGAAAACCTTTCAGGTAAAATTGCTAAAATTCATTGAATTAGCTCACTAAAACTCCTTTAAAACTACGTCAATTGGCTTTTCTTTGACAATTTCACGATTAAAATATTTACGATTCCCCCCGGAATCGATGTTGGAAATCGCCGTATTTTATACAAACGTGAGATACCTCAGGCATCTGGACGTTGGAATTTTGGTTGTTTCCTGACAAAACTTTTTAACACAAGAAATATTAAAATCTACCCAAACCCTGAGAGTTTCTATGTTTATAGAATATAGAATGAGGATGTAAATCCGATACCGGAGGAGTCGAACATTGTGCCCGTTTCAAAATTATTATGACGGTTGTCTATATCGATAATCCATGATTCAACACGGTTTTAGGCTGACTGCCTGATTTCCCCGAAAACAACTCAACACAGCTGCCTACAAAGAAAATCCATTTATATTGTATATTTTGAGAATATTCTCATTATATTTGTAATGACTTCATAAAACCCAATCGATTATGGATAAATATCTAATAGCCTCATCAGGATATAGCCTAGATTCAAAAATTTCCGGGCGGTTTGGCCATGCAGATAATTTTATAGTAGCTAACCCGGAAACTATGGAATACGAAGTTTTCCCGGGTGTTCCTGAAGATAAAAGAACAATTGGTGTGGCAAATTTTATTAAATACGACATTTCAAAGGTTCTGGTTGGAAATATTGGACCTTCTACTTTCAATGAAGCAAAGGCAAACGGACTGGAAGTATATCTTTGCCGAAGAATGACTGTAAGTGAGGCAATAGAAAAAGTAAAAAAAGGAGAATTATCGCCATTGCAGGAACCCACCCTAAACAGTAGCATTCACTCCCCTCAAAAAACAGAGGGAGAAGAAAGAGGTCGGGGAGAAGGTCCGGGAAAAGGAACAGGCAGAGGAATGGGAAAAAAAGGGAAAGGCATAGGAAGAAGAGGTAAAGGCTATAGAAGAGACAAAGGAAGTGGCATAAAAGGGAAATAATCATTTTAAGACATCATATGATGAGCATTACAGAAAATTATCAAAAACTAAGGAATGAAATTCCTGATGAGGTAACAATAGTCCTGGCCGGTAAAAAAAAATCTGCGTCCGGAATCAATGAAGCCATAGATGCAGGAGCAACAGTTATAGGAGAAAACTATGTGCAGGAAGCGGAAGATATTATAAAAAATCTGGGAGATAAAGCAAAAAAAATCAGGTGGCATATGATTGGGCATTTGCAGAAAAACAAAATCAACAAGGCATTGGCCATTTTTGATGTGATCGAAACCGTAGGTTCCTTAAAAAAAGCAAAAGACATTGATAAAAGAGTTGAAAAAGCAGGCAAAAAAAAGATCACTGTATTTATTGAAATAAATATAGGAAATGAGGATTCCAAGTCAGGACTAATGCCGGAAGAACATGAACCTTTTGAAGAATACATAGAACAATTTATTAAAAAAATAGCTGAACTGAAACATCTGAAGGTAGAGGGACTGATGACAATGGGCCCAAGATTCGGAGATCCTGAGAATTCCAGACCTTATTTTAAACGAACCAAACAAATATTTGATAATATCCGGGCTAAAAATATTCAGAATGTAGATATGAAATATTTATCAATGGGGATGTCCAACTCCTATAAAGTAGCAATAGAAGAAGGGAGCAACATGATTCGCCCCGGAACAATTATTTTTGGCAAAAGGTCAACGAAAAGCTGAAAAATGTTTCTCTGTTCTTTTAAGAATTATCTTTGAAGACAAAATTGAATAATAAAAAATAGACAATTTCCCCAACAGATATTTCAGGGATTTTTAAAGCCATAGAAATGCATCGCAGAATAATAGCATACGGACATACTATTCTCAGGGAAGAGTGCAAAGAAATTAATGAGGGCTCAAAAAAATTTCCTGAAGTTGAAGATGATTTATGGGAAACTCTCGAAAAAAGTGGTGGAGTGGGATTAGCTGCTCCCCAAATAAACAGCAGTCTAAAAGCTTTTGTGGTGAATACCCGCCTCATGTATAATAATCTATCGAACAAAGAAAGAAAAGAATATTTTGCCCGGGGAGACGAAGGAATAATTGAAACTTTCCTTAATGCCGAAATAATTGAAAGATCTGAGCATACATGGGATGAATATGAAGCATGCCTCAGTATTCCAGGAATTTATGAGTCTGTAAATCGTTCATGGATAATTACTGTAGAATATCAGAACAAAGATTTAAACCATAAAAGAAAAAAATTTTCAGGGTATACAGCAAAAGTAATTCAACACGAATATGATCATACAAAAGGCATATTGTTTATTGATTACCTGCATCCATTAAAAAAACAAATGATTAAAAATAAATTAAAAAGAGTTTTGGATGGACGGGCAGAAACCACCTATCCCATCAAATTTATTAAAGGAAGAAAAAAGTAAAGCAGGTAGTACTTTTTCAGTTCTTCATAAACACCTTACCCTGCACAATTTTATAAGCAGGTTTCCCGTTTATCATTCTTTCACGGGCAAATTGCTCTCCACAATGCGGACACTTTAAATTGCCATTTGTATAGTCTTCTTTAATTCGATCGCGAAAACATTTAACCAAATGGCCCGGCTTTGCTTTATGATATTTGAACAAAAGCGTATGGCATTTTTCGCAGTATATCTTTTTTGTCTTGATAAGCTGTCAGTTTATTTCAATTACTCTTCCTGCTCCTCCCTCAACATATTTCTCAGGATACAGATGCTTTATCTCCTCTATATGCTGAGTACAATGCGTAGGGCAAATCAATTCAAGATTCTCAAAAAGAGCATACTCTTTAAAACCATGTAAACCTCCGATAATAGCATAAACTACTCCAAATTCACGAGCCGCATTCAAAATATGCTCCATTTTAGGATGTGAACAACCAACAACAAGAACCAGTCCTTTGGATGTTGACACTGCCATAGACTGCTCGATTCCGTCTAATTCGCCTGTAGAATAAATGTTTTCATACATTTTCATGGGTTTATCTACATGGAAAATCTCATTGCCTTCACGCACTCCCCGGAAAGAGGGAGGAAGATAAATATTTACATCATTGTGTTCATGAAGAAATGCAGATAAACCGCTGGTATGATCGAAATGATTGTGTGAAATAAAAATATCATTAATAATCGAAGGATCAATGTTCAGCTTGTTTAAATTATCCAGTAAAATTGCACCTTTTGTACCTGTGTCAAAAAGAATATTCCGCTCTTCAGTTTCCACAAGGCAAGAAAATCCCCAATCAGGTTGCAGTCCCGATTTATATATGGTATTATCATAAACAATTGTAACTTTCATATCCATAATCAATTAATTTAATTATTTATTTAGTGGCATAAAGTCATCTGATTTACATGTTGGACAATTTTCCTTATTTTTATGATTCTTCAGGGTAAATCGTTCGTCGCAGTCGTTGCACAAATACCAGTCCGAATCGAAGAAAACATCACCCAATACTGTTCTTAGTTGCTTTGTTTCCACCATTGCCTCCGCAATTTTTCTCCTTGCATTTTTATAGATTCTGGCAAAGGTAGCTCTTGAAATGCCCATAATCTGACCGGCTTCCTTATGATTCAGTAATTGATAATCCGCCAGTTTAATGGCCTCGTATTCTTCGAATAATAAATCAACATATCCATGTTTTTCCCTGGTTACCCCGAAAGGTTTATAGCCTCTAAATTTCGGTGGCTCCAACATTTTTCTCTTTTGTCTTTGTCTTGGCATTTTTTACACAAATATAATGAGAATATTCTCATATTCAGATATAATCGATCTTTTTTTCTAAATTAACGTAAGTTCGATAGAAATATAACAACTTAGGCGCAGTTATTCAGTTAGCCCTAACCTTTAGTCTGGGATCCCGTGAGAAAAAGCCGATGATTTTTCCTAACAGGCCTGTAACTCCTAACTTAAAAGTTGGGGTGCCTGAATACCAGTTAAATAAAATGCAGTTTTGTTACATCGAACCCACGTTAAATTATTTTAATTAATTGATCTATAATATATTACTCTGTTTTTTTTAATTGGCATCTTCTATAATTACAAATTATTGCTGATGCGTTAAAATTAACTATTAAATAGATCTCTTTGTTCTTTG